>QMNG01000012.1 GCA_003647645.1 candidate division Kazan bacterium
CTTCAAGTGCATCATCTTTAATTCTTATATTACCTGTATTAGTATAAATATATCCATGACTCCCATCGTGATACATACCAATATAGTCACTTCCTCCTCCAACTTTAAGTGGATACGTTTCATTGCAACCATCGAACACTGGTTGCCCGTGACAATTAAAATTCCAGTTAGCTACAACGTGACTATCAAGGTAAGTATATGTTCCAGCAGTTGCACATTGAATATAAAATCTAACACCATCAAATTTTAGATAGCCATATGTTCCATCGTGCCAGATTTTAATTTTATCTGTCGCTTCTCCAATCTGGACGGCATTCGCCTCTGAATTCGCTCCATCTACCACCTTACCTTGATCGAATACGTAATCTAGTGTAAAGTCTGACGCATGTTTGCCATCTAACAGGTCGGCGTTCAGGTTCGTAACAGCAGTTGTCGACGCGACAACAAGTGGTGCCATCCCTGTGGTAACAGTCGATTCTAATTGTTGAGCTGTAATTTTATGGCTACCCGCGTTCCAGTCAGCAGAAAGCGCTCGGGTTCCGTTCGCTAATAAATACTGAGTGTGATCATCATCTCCCAATCCAGAGATTGAGCCATGATCTATTGACGCCTCCGTAAAGTGAATTGATGAATCCGAAATATGCGAATCGATTTGAGCGTGCGTATTCGTTCCAATATCCTGTATATTAAGATGACTTATACTGCCCTCAGTGAAGTGGATTGTATTGTCACTTATGTGAGTGTCAATTTGTGCATGAGTATTTACTCCAATATCTGAAATGTTTAAGTGGCTGATTTGGGACTCGTCTATGTCTATATCTACTTCTCTATTATCATTATCATTAATTATCGTTACTTTTGAGGAGCGAGCATTTATGTTTTTAAATTGTAAATCTACCCCATCTTTGTTATAGAAAAGACCAACGCCACCAACACCAACATTTGAAGCGGTATTCGCCTCTCCAGTTCCACCTCCAGAAATGTCTCCAGTAACATCCAAATTACCAAAGATTCTAACTGTCTTATTCCCAATTGGGTTCTCAAAAAGCAAAATACCAGCTCTACCATCAGTCAAGAGCGCATTTAAGAAGTTCTCAACTTGTGATTGAGTTGGAGGATCGTCACCATTCCATTCCTGTCCAGGATCGAGAAATAGTGCCATAAATAAATCGGACTTCGATGTGTCGTTACTTCCATCTGCATATTTGAAATCAGATGATAAGAACCTATGTCGCGTCATACTGCCTTCACCTTATTCGATCCCGTTTTTATAGTCCCAATTAGTGTAGCACCCATGAACGGGACTTCTACAGTGTCCATCGTCCTAGCAACAGACCTGGTAGCGTTCCCACCTAATTTTACTTTTCCTGTGGGAGAGCCAGCTATTTGGATGTCGTTCCCATTTATTGTTATGTATGGTAATCCCGTTTGATTTTGAACAATTCCGACTATGATCGGGTCATTAATGTTACTGTTATTAAATACAACTAAGACTTTAGTCCCTGTCGGGAGTTGAGGACTATTGATTCCAACCTCATTAAACAGCGACGAAATTGGGACGTTTTTCAAGACGAGGGATTCATTGAAGTTTTGATTGTGTAACGACCCACTCGTTCCTGGATTTAGTGTGCTCTGCCCAATAACTACATCATATAGTCCATTCGATTGATGTAACACTTTCCCGATGGTAAAAGTCGGACGTGCATCGATATTATGTTTTATGGAATTTTCTATTCGGTATCTAAATTTTACCGGATCGCCTATCCCTTTCGTGAGCATATATCTGAATTTGTGACTTTTTTCTTGAGTTTTATCAAGAATTAACCCCTCTATGGAAGCTAAATAAATCCCGTTATATCTATGGATGATTGATGTTACTAAAAATTTGATCTTTTCGTCACGGATATTTTCAGTCCCTCTGGAATCGAATACAAGACTCATTCCGGGACGTAGGTCATACATATAAAACTCGGCGTGTTGGGGATCGTCAGGAGTTGATCCAGAAATGAACCTCGCCATCGAGTGAGTTTTTAACTCTTTATCATAATATAATATAGGAGAAATTGCTATATTCCCAAAAATTCGTTTCTCAATTCTAGTATAGTATGATGGAATGTTGATAGATTTTGAGATATATAATACGTTATCAATAACACACCACATCCAATCTTGTGATTGGCATATGTTATTCAAAGTATCTTCTAACGTATTTTTTCCATCGAAGTTAATTTGTATTGATGTTTTAAACGACGGATCGAACTTATCGACCGAGACGTAGAACTCTCCAAGATAGTCGCTATACTCCCTAAAAATAGATTCCATTATATTTTTAATGGTTCCTGTTTTTTGTGGCATGTTTGGAGTTATTTGCGACAAGTAAAATGAAAGCGCGTCAGTAGCGATTACTTTAATACCTGGAATGATTTGTCCATTAATCTTTATTTCGGTGTGCTTTATAGACGTTACCACACCATTACGTAAGACATATCCCTTCCCAAATACATTCACTACTTTAATTGAAACAGTTAATGGTGACTGATTTAAATCGAATAAATCATCGAATATACTCGTGTATGGGTAATATGCAGAACCCTTTGAAGAGTAGATTTCCATTTCATAAATATTCTTGGACGGGTATAATGTTTGGTGTGCCTTAAATATGATAGGAGCTGAAGTGGAGTACCTGTTGTCTCTACTCGTAGCGGGACATACGAATGGTTTCTTGCTATATCCCGTATTAAATTCCACAATTACGGTTGTTTCAGCGTTACTCATTGATACGTCCACCTACCTGTAACTGTATGTCCTATTCTTGGATGTACTTCGAGAGCATACCTCAATTCGAGTTGATCAAAGCATATTTGGATGTTACCATCACCGATCCTATAAATTATCCCATCGACCACTCTAAAGTGATCGGTGATGTTGTCGTCTTCGTCCTTTACAATGCACATGAGGTGTGTTACTTTTTCATAGTACCCATATTGGTTTCTTGGGTGCTCATCCACGAGATAAAACCCCAAAGAGTACTTCTTCTCTCCACCAAAATCTCTCGTATCTATAGACACGTCAATTGGGAAATTGACTTTACTGAAGTCAAAGTAATACCACTGTGATACATCAATTGGATCTGATTCGTCTGGCTCTTCAGGATCGTAAATATCAATTTTAGGCTCAAGATCAATTACTTCTCTTTCGAGTGGCTCGCTTCCCCAGAACATATATAACCTTCTAACGTCATCAGCGTCTTGCCATATTAAATCTACCCAATCGATCCTTCGCATAGTCGCTAACCTGTTGTACTCGTATGATGACGCTCCTACACTCATTAAGTTGTTCATTAACAAATATATTTTATAATTTTGTATGATACTAATCTTTCCTCCCCCTTTCACGTAAGAAGGATCGGCAAGTAATTGCTCGTAAATGTCCTTTCTAAACTCTCTTATCATGAGAGTGACTTCTATTTTATCCGAAGTGAGAGCATCGCGCTCCTCTATGATTGATTCAATATATGCGTTCATTAATACATGATCCTTTGACACAAATGGGAGGGACATGTGATATATAATATCTTCCTGAATAACTTTTATTGTTTCCTTTTTGAGTTTACCATTATCTCCTCTCTCAACTATTCTAGTTAATTTAGTAATATCGCCCTTTAATGCATGTTTGAGAGCTATTGGTGAAACTCCTTGAGTCGAAATCATGTATCGCATTCCTACTGGGCCTCTTTCACTTAGTCGTGTAAGAGTTGAAACAAATTTATCAACTCCATTAACGTTTTGGAGCGTATAATTAACAGGCCCATATGGAGTACTTCTTTGGAATAGAGTTCCTCTCCTTTTAACCTGAGCTCGTTGGAGTAGAAATATATCCCAAATAGCGCCATACCAAAGCCACTTTGATGGGCCTGTGAGTTGAGTGGTGAGCCGTATGGCGACTCCTTCGTACTCACCAGATTGGTATGCGAGGAACACGGGGCCTTTAGAACGGAACTTGAGTGCTTTGTGTGAAGCAGCTACTGATATTTTAGTTATGTTTGGAAGCGGAAGAGGCCCTATAAATGCTGGAGCAGCCCCTGATGCTACGTTTATACCAGCGAGTAGAGCCGTAGCTCCTTTGAGTGTAGTGCTATTAAAAACATCTGATATTTTCATATTTACACCTTACAAATCAGTTAAACCAACATCATCATTTGACTTGGATGTCATAGCTTCCTTTATTCCGTCAAGTGTTTCTGATAAAAATTCTTTCATCTCTTTTATTGAGTTTCCAATTTCTTCTAAATTCATTTCAATTCCCAATTGCTCAGCGAACGCCTTTATAAATTCTTTTTCTGAAACTTTCTCTACCCCTATCTTTTTTGCATACTGCCTAATTATTGGTGAGTCGACTACTTTTTCTTTAATTTGCTTCGGAGTGTAGTAAGCTGACAATATTTTAAGACGCGAGAATAAGAAATCGTCTATCATTTCGATTGCTTTATCTTTTAGTCCTGGATCCTTTCCTGCCGTTTCCACAACGTGTATGAGTTCTTTTAGGAAGGTAGCCATCAAATCCCGTCCAACACCGCTTTCAGCTGCTTTTAAACTTGATTTTAGAGATTTTATGTATTCTTTTCGTTTTTTTTCTGACACTACACCTGATACGACTTCTCTTGCTTTTTGGTACTGCTCTATTAAGTGATAAACGTCTTCTTTAATTTTACCATATTCTTTTAATCCCAACTCTGCATGAACCCACTTGTGTATCATTTTTCCTCCGAACTCTTCCTCTTCTTGAATCTTTGCTAATATATCTGACCTAACTCGCGTTCCTAAAGCGTGCTCTGATATACCGACTTCAGTACCTTTTCCATACTTCTTCATAAACTCTTTTGACTTTACCAATCCCATCGCAACGAATGCTTCTAATCGTCCAGCCACACTTAATAAATCCTTTATCATAGTGCGAGCTTTTTTCTCCTCTGTCATCATTGTTTTTTGTAGCGCTTTCATGATACGCTTCTGTTCTTCAGTAGGTAATTCAATAGCTTTCTTAAGCACTTCCTTTGCCATGACGACAAATTGTCTCATCGTTTCTTGTTCCCTAGTACCTTCCTTCTTTTCATAATATTCAGCGAGTTTGCTAAAGACTGTTTCTACATACTTAGGAGTTAATCCCGGTGTGAGCTCAGACTTCGGTTTATAAATACCCATAAGTACGTCTATTTTCTCTTCTAACGACTTAGGTATTCCTCCAAGACCTCCCAATGGAGCTCTTTTTGGAACAAATCCAGCTTGCACTTCTTTAGCGCGTTTAACCCTCGTTATGTATATTGACAGAGCTGTAATGGCTCTATTTAAGTTATTAACAAAATTTGTTATATCAACTTGTAGTTCTGCTGAGAGATTTACTAACGGGTTTCTTCCGCCTGAGCTTATAATAATCAACTCCCCATTTTGCAAATTCTTTAACGACTACATCAACAGGCATTCCAGTAGCAAATGATGGAATATCCTTCATTTGCTCTTTTTTCCGCAGAGCGTGTCGATATTCAGGATCACTAATCATTAAAAAGTAGATTTGAGCATAATTGAGATCGATTCCTTCTTTAACTAATGGAAACCCTAACTTCCACACCCGCCAGGAAAGAAGCAAACCAGCGGGACTTTCTAAAAATCCTGGATTTCCTTTTCTCGTCCGATCCCACTTATATGCCGAATGTGATCCGCGAACTCCTTCGCTCCTCGAAATCGAGTAACAATCTCGAATGTTAAGTTTTCTACAAAGTCCCTGATTGAATAAAAAATAATATAGTAATCTACTAATTTTGCTGCTCTTGACAGTGCTAATGCTTGTTTGGGATCCAGTTTTCCTTCTTCTTTAGTAGATTCAAGGACTGACAAATCAGGGATTTGCTCGAATGCTTTAGATTCGCACTCAGAAATTTCGTACTCTGAAAGAGCACGATATGGTATGGGAATATCGTAGTGCTTACTTTTATATTCTCTACGTCTATAGAAGTCTTTACCTTCTATAAGTTCTCTAATGCTAATACTATCGCCTCCTCAATCAATTCTTAAAAAAAGTGAGTATTTATTAGTAATAAGGATACTCACCGTATTCTGATCCGCCTGCGTATGCGGCTCTGAGAGCTCTACCTGAAAAAACTACTCTAGCGACTCCAATGTTAGGAACTGTGAGCCTTCTATCTTCAACCCAGGCATCACCAAGTATTTCAGTTTCATATACGAACTGATCTGGTAATTCATCTGGGATGTCTTCCTCAAGATATAGTCTGAAGTATTTGTTGTCGCGTTGTAGGTGGCGTAAGAGTTTCGCTGCTTGAGTGTTTGCAAGCACCTCAAGAGTCCATGAAAACTCATGAGGGCGAACTACCGTTCCTTGATTCCACTGATGTGTTGAATGGATTATGTCACGAACAGATCGTTCCGCGTCCGAAACGTTCTCCACTATTTCAACTAAAACTTCATTACCTCCATCGCTAGTAGTTCCTTCATACTCAATATCTGGATACGGACTTCCCGTGTGGGAAATCAGTACTTTGATACGAGTTTTCCATGTTCTATTTTCTACATCGCTACTCATTTTATACCACCTTCAGAGTTAGTTCTAATTTGTGTGGATACGATATTGCTTCGTAGCTCACTGTAATATCTCCTAAGATCCTGTTTGCCTTAGCGTTTTGTAGTGCTGTTCGTTCTGCATCGGTTCTTTGGTTGTATGGAGTCCTAATAATATCTTCCAATGGAATATCTATTCCGGTGATTTGCACTATCTCACCTATTCTGATAGGTATGAGGAATGCTGAATAGATGTCACTCTTCAATCTCGCTATACCAGCTTTCGTAAATGGTCGCTTTCCTATGACGTTCGGACTATCCAAAGTAGAAATCAATCGATACATCAAATCTTGGTATGTCCTAACAGTATCAATGTATTGTCTGTCAGTCGTTGGAGATAACGTAAAGCTTTGTAACGCTCGTAGTCCAAGCTCGTTTGAATAGTACCTATCCAAACAAATCACTTTTGCAGCTTCAGCTCCAAGACGGTCACTATCCGAGAATGTATTGGTGTATGTAAGATTCACAGGCATCAAAATCGGATCGTCAAATACTCGCAATCCTGAGAGCGCTCCTGCATACCCAGCAGCAGCATCTTCCGAGCTATTGTGCATCACCAGCATCATATTTTCCGTAGCTAAGTCAGTAGGCCAGCTCCTGTAACTTCCAGAAACAGTCTGTCCTTGTGGAAGCATCGCAACACCCATTCTAAATCGAGCGGACGCAAACGCTAAATCAACGTGATCTGCAAGCATTTGAAGGTTAGTTAGGTTGGTTTCGTTGCATAAAACCACAAGTTGCACATCTTCGCTCATTGACATTTTTAAAGCTGCTGGTAGCGCTTCTATAGAGTAATCTACGTAAATTCTTGTTCCTCTTGGAGGGGCAGGTGTTATGGTTATTTCTCCAGTGTATTGACCCCCAATTTGGGTTGGTGTGTAACTGTAACCTCCCGCTGGGAGATCATACGTATTTGTTCCTATAACGAGGGTGACCCCATCTATGCTCTGAACAGGGGTAGCTGACACAAAGAACTCTGTAATATCACCAGTTGGTATTGGTCTTGGTACTTCGTCCGTGATACTCATTGAATTAATTGATCCTGTATTAATACACAGGACTTTTCGAGCGTTTCGTTGTTTATACCACGCATCCACAGCATTTTTTAGGTCTGAATCGGTCGCTAGTGAGTCATAATCGCTTCCACTAGGTCGTATGAGCCAAAACTTCTGTGGAGCGTTAGTGCCTCCGTTACCAATAAGGCATCCATTCCCTTGACTTCGGTATGGAGGTTGCCAGAATGCCTCAGTACTCAGGCTAATTGTTACGTAACTAGACATTTTATTCACCTTTATTCATTTGGTAATACAAAATATGTTGGAGGACTTTCATCTCCAACTTCTTTTAAACCAATTTCAAATATTTCTATTTTAACATTTTCCGATGGACTCGTATAACGAGGCCAATAGAAATTGTATGTGATCTTTAAATCGAACGCACTCATATGACCGTATTCGGATCCAGTACGCTCTGAGATGTATCTAATCCCTCCTAGGGGTTCGTCGAGAGACATTCCCCTGCTCCCCAGGATTTTAACATCCCAATTAGTTAGTATGTAATCTCTAATTTTATTAGATATGAAATGAACTAACGGTTCGCCTTGCATATACCCATCTGATGGGTTATCCTTCGCTCGAACCTCGATCCTAACTCGTTGTTTTTCAATCCATCCCCGTAGAGGAATCTTACTTCCATCTTCACTCGTGTAAGTGCCGATACGGTGTCCTAAAAATCCCCTATCAGGAACACTCTCTAAAAACGCGATCAATACACTCGGATATGCGATTCTTACGGCTTGATTTTGCCTTCTCGATTTAATGGTATATGATTTCCCATTGAAGGAAAGATCTGTAAGAACTTCTGCCAGCGACTGGACGAGTTCCTTTTTTACATCTTCGTCTATCATTCCTCATACGTCTCCGCGATCCTTTGACATAGATACATCGAAACGTTATGATAGTGTTTGAACCCTCCATATCGCATTAATTTGTACTGATTCCCGTTATATTCTATTCTATCTAATTCCGTATCTATTACAATATTATTATCTTTAAGCCACTTATCATCTACAAAGAGAATATTTTCACCGTTAAAATATTCCCCCCTCCCCTCTCTTTGGAGCATTTCCCCAAAGACTCGCCCAAACCTATAAGCAGCGAATGGGACGATCACAGCTCGTATATTATACTCTGTTGGAGTTTCGATGGTTCCAAGACCGTCGTCACGAATGGACTTATTTGGATATGCTATTAATTTGATGGTTCCGTCTAACCCTAACTTTTGCATATGTTTTAAATTGCTTTTATAAAAGTACTTAAGCATGTTACGAAACCAATTCACTATGGAGCCACCCAATCACTAGGTTCTGTTATTTCACTTTCTGAAGATGGCTCGTAATCCCACCCATAACCTCTATAGCTCGTATCTTTCTTTACAACTGCGGTTGTTCTTAACGTGTCTCTTTCATGTGACATCATAAAACGTTTAATGAATTGAATACCTTCCATTCTATACGTTTCGTGAGGAAGTAAGTCATAAAATCCTTGTGCCATACCTCTGGCAAAGAAAAACATAGGTTGCCATCGAGGAAATCTTCTGGACAAGATCCCAAATCGCTCTTCTTCGATCTCACCTACAGTCCAAGTTATAATCCCAAGTTTTGATAGGATTTCCCCTATGAAAAAAAGTGTGGCAGCTACAAGGTCTTCGTCACTGGATCCGTACTTATCCGGATCAAAACCATACCGCCTAAGGTATGAATTAGTCGTAATTTGTGCAATTTGCATATGCTCGTCTTTTATTTCGCTTTCATCGTCTATATCAAAGAACTCTTTTACGAGCGTTTTAGTTATGTATTTTGTGTAAGCCATTTTTTATCAGAACCTTATAATACCACATCACTTATAAACTTTTTGATTTGATCAATTTTCTTATACCTTCCCTCAAAGAAGTGCTTGGAATATAATAAACTTCTTCTTCAAGTTTAGTTGTATCTGCACAAGTGTGATAAACATAATTTTTTATGGGGTTATTAATATACTTTGGTTTTATATCGGTATGAAGTTCCTCATTCAGTATTTTAACGAGTTCATTCAATGAGTGTGACTTTCCTGTGCCTACATTAAGAACTCTGTTATACCATCCACCTTGTTTATCTACTTTCATCAGTAATTCGATGACTTTAGTCAAATCTTCAATCCATACAAAATCACGTGTTTGAGTTCCATCACCATAAATGACAGGAGGTTGTCCTTTTTCCATGCTCCAAAGAAATTGAGATACAAGATTGGCATATTTTCCTTTATGAAGTTCGTTATATCCATAAATGGAAAAGAACCTAAGACCAATAGACTCTACACCATATTTCTTATAATATAATCTCGCCTCTATTTCGTTACAATACTTAGTGTATTCGTAGTACGTTTGTGGAAATAGTACAGCCGATTCTTTAAACGATGAAGCCCTTGAGTAAAGTGACGATGTACTAGCATAAATGACTTTACAGTTTTCATTCCTTCGTGCAACTTCTAATACATTTCTGAACCCATTTACATTCACGTTAAATCCTATTTCGGGGTTTTCATAAAACATCGGAGCGCTTGATTGAGCGGCAAAATGTATGATGTAATCATATCCAAATCGAGACACAAAATTCATTTCTTTTTTATTGGTTATATCTATTACGAGGTGTCTATCACGCAAGTATGGAGGTAAATTATGAAAATCACCAAATTTATCATTATCTAGTGTATGTATTTTGTATCCTTTTTTATGTAAGTAATGTGCTGTATTAGACCCGATAAATCCACTCGCTCCAGTTATTAATATCATTTAAGACCTACCACAATTGCAATTAATGAAAGAATTGCTGTTAAAGACAAGATAATTACCTGCCATTTTATATACGAATTTCGCTTTCTATCGAGGTGGAGCTTTGTTTTCCAATAAATGTGCTCACATTCTTCTTTTAAGCATGTAGAACACTTATATATTTCATCCTCTGGAAGTTCAACTTCCATCCATGTGTTTCCTTTTTTAATCCATCTCTTTTTAGGCATACCTCAAAACATCCTCAATTAATTTGCAAGTAATATATCCGAGAAATCCATCTGTGAGTGGTGTCGATACTTTGTGACCGATGTAATGAATAAATTCTAACGCTTCTGACCGTATAGTGTTATTGGTTTGCATCTCTATAATAGGAAATCTTTCATCATCTATAATTAAATCTCTAATCTTACCATCATAATTTAAGGAGAGGTCAATGCTTAATGGAATGTTATTTACATACCCAATAAGGAATGCGTTCTTATCGTTATGAACTGCCCTCAACTTTTCAGGCCATACACCAGTGATTATGTTACATATATCTAAAACGTGTGGGAGTAAGTCCCATATCACGTTTGTTGCACGACTGGTGTGCTTCCAAACAAGCTTCATAGATTTTTGAGGTGTTTTCTTAATTTTATTAAATGCATCGGAGTATCTGTAAATATGCCCTAACATTAAAATGGTTCTATTTTTACGTGATAAATCGATCAACTTTAAGCATTCGCTTGATCTGAGACACATTGGTTTTTCTATGAGAACTGGTATTCTCATTTCAAGAAATTTCTTTGCAATATCGAAATGAGTGTGAGGTGGAGTTGCTATATGCACTCCGTTTATGGTGTTCCACTCACTATATACCATTCCTTGTGGAGGGTCATGAATAATAACATTCTCGTTCCCAAGAATATTACAGTATTCTCGGTAAAGTTTTTTCCCCCACGATCCATAACCAATAATTGCTATTTTCAAATTTTTTCATATCCAAAGAATGATCGTATGGTATTTGCAACATACATTACGTCATCAAATGTTAGTTTATTGTGCATCGGAAGTGAAATTATTTCCTTGACCATTTTCTCGGCTTTTGGTAATTTCTTAGCGAACGATAAATATGGTTGTTGCTGATATATTAAGTAAGGGTAATGGACACCAGTTTCAATTTTATGTTGGTAGAGGTAATTTCGTAGATCATCTCTTAATTTTTTATGAACTTTAATAACATACAAGTGAAACGTGTGATCATGCACTGGTTCAGATATAATTTGTACTTGAGGAAGATCCATTAATGTTGAATTGTAAGTAGCAGCGAAAAACCTCCGCTGAGTAATTTGGTCGTGAAGTAATTTAAGGTTGACCATTCCGAGAGCGGCATTTATATTATTAATTCGGTATGAACTTGAAACGTATTGGTGCTCATAATTTTTGCCTGGAACTCTCCCATTATTAATTAATGACTCTATTACTTTATGAAATTTTTCGTCATCTGTAAGAATAGCTCCTCCATTTCCACACACAGTTAAGTTTTTGGTGGTGTAAAATGAGAAACAATTCGCTAGTGTATTTAAATTATGAGTTCCGTGAGCTTGTGCGTCATCTTCTATGACAACACCTTTGCATTCGTCTATATATGGGTATCGCTTCCCATAAAGTGCAACAGGAATATGTACTCCGTCTTTGTATGATGGTGTCATCATACCGTACTCATCCACGTCTCTAAAAACGGGAGTGCATCCACTCATAGTAATGGCAGTCGCCGTTGAAATAAATGAGAGAGGAGTAGTGAATATTTTAGATTTTGAAGCGATATAATGACAAATAATAGCCGCTCTAATAGCAATGCTCAACGCAGATGTTCCAGAATTACATAAGCTACAATACTTCCTTCCGAATTTCATTTGAAGCGCAGTTTTAAATTTATATGTTGATTCTCCATCAATAAATTTCTCAGATCTGAGAGCGTGAACGGCTGCTTCTTCGTGTGCTTTGGTGATCACCGGTTCAAACAGTCGAATCACAAAGATCCCTCTATGTGAAATAATTTGCTACGTCTTTTTTCCTTTTTGCACTCTCTAATAATTTATTTGTAGCGTCTAACGATTCTTGTATTCTTTTACTAGTTAATCCGGACTCAAGTCCGGTTTGAATTAACACCATTTCGTTGTCTTTGTCACTTGGAAACATAAACGTATCAAATTTGAAATTATTTATGTATATAAATTTTACGCGATTTACTTTGACTTCATTAGCGTGCTCAAGAACCATATCTATTATCTTTAACCAGATTCTTAAATTCACTTTTACTCCACCTCTTTTAATTTTTGATAAACTACTATATTTATCCCTTTGTCTATACAGTACTCAACGATTGGGATCATATAGTATTTTAGGGCGTATATATTCCAAATTTCTTTAAGACGGAACGTATTTGGTAGATGTTTTACATTTCCATGATACCTGACAGCAATTCGATAAGTATTAGAGCTTTTGGAATATTCAGCCCATATAGAAATATAATCATCCATCACATCTATTCCTCCAATAATTTAATAGATCTTTTAAAGTTTGTGTTATTTCTATTGATGGACACCATCCTGTAATTTTTCTAAACAATGATGAATCACCCAACAAAATTGGCACATCACTTGGTCGTGATCGTGACGGATCTAATTCGGTTTTAATTTCTACTTTTGCAAGACTTATTAAATAATTAAGAATAGTACGAATTGAGTATGACGTTCCACTTGAGATGTTAAGCTGTTTTCCTATACATTGCTTTTTATGAACGGCTAAATAATATGCCCTTATTATGTCTCTTACGTCTGTGAAATCACGTTGAGCTTCTAAATTACCATGAAACAATTTATCTCGCTTTCCTTTCTCGATCATTGCTATTTGTTTTGCAAAATTGCTACAGACAAATACATCTCCTCTGCGAACACCAAAATGATTAAATGCTCTAGTAACAACAACTTTCAATCCATAACTGTGATAATACTGTATTGACAATAAATCACATGCGACTTTTGAGACACCGTAAGGAGATAATGGTCTAAGAGGATTTGTTTCTTTAATAGGAACTTCATTAGGATAAACAAGTCCATATTCTTCTGAAGAACCAGCTATTTGAATTATAGGATCTATTTCACATTTTATTACTCCTTCGAGGATGTTAAGAGTCCCAATTACATTGGTGTCTATAGTTGATTGAGGACATCGAAATGACGTTGGAACAAACGATTGAGCAGCTAAGTGATGAATAATGTCAGGTTCAACTTTCTCAAAAATACTTTGAACTCCATTTGAGTCAGTAATATCACATTCAATCAAACTCAAACGATCTTTAATGTGATTGATATTTTCCATACGGGAGCGCCATCTCACTGTTCCATAAAC
>QMNG01000013.1 GCA_003647645.1 candidate division Kazan bacterium
ACCTAACAAAAAAAGAATACCATGTTTAGATGGGAAAAACAAGTTTGTTTAATCGGTATTGTTTTTCTCAGAAACTTCTGCTAAACAAATAAAACCATCGCTTTTTTTATGACCACGAGGGATCCTCACTATGAGACCAATTTTTTTTAGATACTCTTCAACACGTTTTACATCTTCTCTACTAAGCCGTAGTTTGATAAGCATAAGTTCAAATTCTTTTTTTTCAACTATACCATTTTCTTTTTGTTTCTCCTCAAGACGTTGCAGTATTTTATCAATAACTGGTGGTATCTCATCGGGTTTACTAAATCCCATATTTGTCACCTTTTAACAAGTTTATTCAAACCAATACCAAATAGTAATCCTATTATTATCGCTGTTGCAATCTTAAGCGTGGGAATGTATTCGAAAACTAGAAACATCGATGGAATAATAATAACCGAACCTATCAGCATTCCCATACCGAATACTGCTGTAAGTATAAGAAATACCATGAATAAAAATAATGCTGCTATTAGTTCACTACCGAATATACCATTTGGTGCAGTGAACATCCTACTAATCGGGTCTATTATCTGTGTCCAGTTGATGTTGGCTGCCATGACTGGTATATGCGATAGTAGTTCTCGTATCATGTTGGTGTCCCCCTGACGAATTCTATAATGGCAAGAATTAGTATAAGGTTAAAAAAAGCAGCCAATACATATGACACTGGGAAAACAGTATTAATCTGCTGTGTCTGATCTGTTATCTGAGCAATCGGGAAAACAAAAACATTCAAAAATACTACTAGTAAAACAATCGGGAAAAGATACTGTAGATAGACAGTAGTACCACCAGTAAAACGCCCTATTATGAACGTCAGTATGGCACCTGCACCAAGTAAACCTAATCCTGCTAGTATCATGCTACCAATGTTTGAAAACATTGTCTTGGTTTTACCAGTACCTGGTTGAAAATATTCTGGGTTTGTTATGTTCGTCTTGTTTACTCCTTCCTCATCAGTGAGTAACGTATAATTAGAGTATGTCTCCCAAACAGTTTGAAAACCAAACATATAGAAAACTACTGTGAGACCAAAAAGTAAAAACACGTATGTTGAGAGCCCAGCTCTAAGTTTTCTATATGTTCCTTTTTTCATCACAACCTACTCCATAAAAATACACCCATAGTATATAAAACAAACGTTACGAAGAAAATCATCCAGCCACTAACACCACCAATTGTCACTCCTTTCATTAATAATCCTATAGCCATTACGCCTAATCCAATATATCCAGTGAGTATACCAGTTGAGAAATATATCATGAAGAAACCCATAACCATTATCATAATGATGAGTAACACTACGAAATAGGCGAAATCTGGGAAAGATTCTAGACTTTGTTTTGCTTTCTCAATAAATGTTACTAGGCTTCCTTCCTGTAAAACCTCGTATGGGTCGTATCCTTGTTTTTTGAACCAGCATTCGATACTATATCTACCTGTGACATTGGGAATAGTATAGTTGATACTACCGCCACTACTACTATATGTTTTGTTGTAGAACAATACAACCCAAGTATTGTTGGTAGTGTTGTAATATAGTACTCGCATACTGAACCATTCAAGTTTGTTGTCGCTACTGGTGATGTTGAACCAGATGGTGAAACTACCATAATGAATTGGGGCTAGTGGTTCAACACTCCATGTAATATTCTTCATAAGATACTCTGGTTCTTCCCATGTCCCGCTAGACCTAGAAAGACGAAAAGTATACTTCCAATCATCGGCATACTGTATAGTACGTGGTTCAAGGAGTATAATCTCTGTTTCATAACCCGTCTTACTAATTGTAACCTGATATAAAACGCCTGGCACAAGCCATACGCTAACCTGTCCATTAGAATCCGTGTATACGCTATAAATCGTTTCATAACTACCTGTATTGTTGAAATAACGCTTGATAACAACATATGCACCATCAATTGGTATATTGCTTCCATATTCAGACTGAGCACCAACTACGCTAAAAAGATACTGCGAGGCGTATTCCTCTGCAACAGTACAATAATAACTGACTTTGACAAGTGTTGTATTTTCATCAAGCATACTACTATCAACAACCACAGTGTTGCCATTGACTGTATATTTATCACTTGGTATTTCAAACCAATGACCATAAAGCGATTCATTGTATCCATACACACTAACTATTTTTTCAGGTGCACATTCTAGAACAACTGTCACGTCATTATCAGGATTGGAAACGCTAGTTGTATTTGTTTTTAATTCTGTTTTTTCGCTACTTGGAGGTACATACCATGGCTCGCCTTCCTCGCTACTGGGGCTTCCACTAGTACTTGGCGGGAGATAGAATTCTACAACGTACCATGTGTTTTCAAACAAATCCATAACTTGTGAATGCGTTTCATATCCTTGTTTAGATATTTGTATGATGATGTCCTCTCCATGAGGTACATCACTAACATCTATACGAAACGGATTATTTGCCCTACTATTCATGTATGTCTCGGTACCTTCTACATTGGTGATGAAAACAGTATAGTTGCCAATACTAACCCAGGGTTCATTTTCTTTATAAACATAAATGTTGACTCCACCCCAAGTTGCATGTAATGGTTCAGAGTATAAATCCTGAGTTGAGTTGTATCCAAAAATACTATAATATACGAAGTTGTTAATGGTTTCATTATAATATGTTTTTGTACTGTTTTGTACTATTGTTCCATCTGTTACATTTGTTGGGTATTCTGTTGTACTTTTAACTACTACGTCTTGGTCACTATGGAGTCCTCGTTTCCATGAAAAATTTAACATGTTGTTGCTTGAGTTTATTGTATAGTTGAAATCATATGGTGGATGGACATACCATGTAGTATTGAAACTATATGTCCTAGTTATTTCAAAATCATCATAGGTTACATAGATTCGCCAGTAATATTTAGTCTCATAGGTGTCAGCTCCTGAAAAATTCCAAGAATATGTTCCATTATATACGCTACTGTTGGTTTGATAGTTAACCCAGCTACCAGTATAGTTACTAGAAAACGTAATGTTCATTGGAAGACCTGCGTCGTTGCTAATTGTTACATGACAGGTTGGGTGTAAAGACACGTTTGATAGGTTATTAGGGTATGGGTTTGATGCTGTGAAACCGATACGTGGGTTTACAGTACCTGTAGAGATCATACTGTCGTAGTTGTTTATATTTGTATATGTTGCGTTGATGTATGCTGATGAACGGACTATATCGCTGATACGGATTTCATCAAGTATCATGTTTAAGTAGTTTGTCCCCCAGTCGTGTCCCATTCGGGTATAATAGTCATGGTCATCAAGTGTGAAACTATCAGAGTTGTTGCTGTATTCTATACCGTTTTTGTAGTAGGTTCTTTTATCGTTTCCTGTAAAAGTTATAACAGTGTAAACCCAGTTGTTAGCACTAAAGAAACCACTACTACTAGTGTATACGTCTCCTGTACCGCTATGCCAGAAGTTACTGCTGAGTTTGCTACCATCTGTATCATCAGGGTAGATATGCCAGTCGTTGTTGCTTGTTCCGCTTCGTTTACTGAGTATTCCTCCGCTTTCACTGGTACTTGGGAGTTTTATGTAAAACTCCCATGTTCCTGCTGTGCTGATATGTAGATATTTCATGATTTGTATGTAATCGTCAACACCGTCGAAGTTTTGAGCATAACCAACTATTCCTGTAACTTGAGATGGTTCGTTACTACCTTTTTTACTACCGTTTATATTGTTTGTACTATCTTTTATGAGAGTACTAGTGTTGTCTTTCATATGGTATACGCATAGGTAATGAGTGTCCCATACATCTGCAGGGTTTTGGTTATCAGTAGCGTTACTATTGTTGTAGTACATATAGAATATTGTGTCGCTTGTGGATGAAACATTTGTGATGTTTACCCATATTATTCTGTCTTCTCCATCTACCCATTTTTCGATTTCATAGTTGTACATGGTAGAGTTGTCATTAGAAAGGAAACGTATACTTTTTCCATTATCGCATTTATCAGCGATGGTATCGTTTATTTTAACAAGAACGGGGTAGTTGCTAAGGTTGTTGTTGATTTTTGTATGGTCTATCCTATACGTGATGTAATAGTTCCAGTTGTTATTCCACCAAGGGTCTACACTAAAATGATATGTTTTTGAAATACTATCGTGTGTATCGTTTACAATTATTTTCCAGTAATATGTGTTACTGACATTAGAAGCATTATTGTATACCCAGTATACCGTTGAACCTGAAGAAACACTATTATTAGTTTGTTGTAACACCCAGCTACCTGTAGTGTTCTCATACCAGTATACTGTCATTGTATCGCCATCTGAGTCTGTTACTGTGATATGACAAGTTGGTTGAGTATTTGCATCGCTACCGTTACTTGGGTAAATGTTGGTAACCGTTGGAAGAGTATTAGTAGTTGTATCATTCCCTGAGCTATAACTACTGCTATATACGTTATCTGTAATGTTGTAACTCCAGGCTTGATAATAATACGTGGTACCTGGTGATAAACCAGTATCACTATACGTTGTACCTGTACTGTTATAAACCTCTGTTCCTTCACCACGGCTCCAACCTTCTGTGGTATTACGTTCAATATATGTCGTATCAGCATCGCTACCTTTACTCCAACTGAGGTCTATCCGTGTCATATTGTATGCTGTTACTGTGAAACCACTAGGGGGATCAGGAACATATTGGTTTCGAGTTATAAACCAGAATGTAGCGTTATTCCAACTGTAACCATCAGTTGAGTTCACCCAAATAGTATAATTAGTGTTATAGTTTAAACCTGATAAAGAAAGAGATTTACTACCGTTAACATCGTTATTGTCACTGTTACTCTGCCCGTTACTGCATTCGATACTCCAATTAAATGTATCACCTTCTGCATCAACAATAGTGATATTCCATGTTAGAGACAATGGTTGACCTGTACTACCATTACCTGGATTAGGGTTGCTATAACTTGGTGGACTGTTACTAGCAGTAGTAAAAATATAACTATTATTTACATTACTATAGCTATCTGTTACGTTTACATACCAATGATATGTTGTGGAAGGCTGTAAACCGCTGACGCTACATGTTTTAGAACCGTTTCCTTCAAGACTACCACTATTGCTACCGATGTTAGGACTAGTTTCTATACTCCAGTTCATCTTGTCCCCCTCGGTATCAGATAAATCAATCGATAACTGAGAAAGAGTAATCGCAATATTATTACTATTGTTACCTGGATTAGGGTTGTTTAATATCGGTAATTGATTACTAAGCGTGGTATTAGTTCCACTTACACTATTGTTACTATAAACATTATCTGTAATGTTGTAACTCCAAGCTTTAAAACTATATTGTGTGTTAAAACTGAGACCAGAAACACTAGTGGATGATCCAGTGTCGTTATATAAAAAAATCCCATCGGTTCTATCAACTGGAGGAGTACTACCTTGTTTATATCGAATATAAGTTTTATCAGCATCACTACCTTTAACCCAATTAAGAGTTATAACACTTCTATTTACTGTTGTTACAGTAAAACTATTGGGTGGGTCAGGATAATATTTATCTCTTGTAATAAACCAATAACTGTTATTTACATTATCGTAACCATCTGTTACATTAACCCAAACTGTATAGTTGGTTTTATAACCTAAACCTGATAAAGAAAGAGATTTAGTTCCATTGTTTTCATTGTTAGCGTTATTGCTTTGACCATTACTGCATTCGATACTCCAATTAAATGTATCACCATCGTTATCGCTAATACTTATACTCCAAGTAAAAGACAATGGTTGACCTGTACTACCATTACCTGGGTTAGGGTTATTCACAACTGGGATATTGTTATCAGTAGTGTTACTTGTAGAAACAGAACTACTATAAACATTATCTGTAATGTTGTAACTCCAGGCTTGATAATAATAGGTTGTATGATGGTTCAAACCAGTATCACTATACGTTGTACCTGTACTGTTGTATATTTCAACTCCGTTCCCCCTACTCCAACTACTTACAGTATTCCTTTCAACTATAGTTGTATCCACGTTAGAACTACCTTTACTCCAACTGAGGTCTATCTGCGAAGTTGAAATAGTAACTGCTATGAAACTACTAGGTGGATCTGGAGTATACTGGTTTCGAGTAGTAAAACTATATGTCTGGTTATTCCAACCCCCTTCTCCATCACTAAGGTTCACACTCCACCAATATTTCGTATTGTAGCTACTGAAATTGTTATTAGTCTGCGTAATATTAGTATTATTTGCTATGCTATTGTTACTAGCGAATTGCACCCAACTACCACTACTGTTACTCCACCATGTAGCATTCATAGTATCTCCATCAACATCAGTACAAACAACATGCAAAGAAGGAGTTAAATCAATATTTGTACTACCATCACCTGGTGAAACCCCAGATTGACTTGGGTCATGATTCACAGGAATACTCTGCTCACTACCTAACGTAAAAAAACCACCATCAGATGCATTATTTATTGTATTATACGTTGTTGTAATCCAATCACCAGTACGTACTATATTGGATACACGGACTTCATCAAGAACCATACTAGGATGATGACCATACCAATC
Organism: candidate division Kazan bacterium; assembly: GCA_003647645.1. Lineage (GTDB taxonomy): Bacteria > Patescibacteriota > Kazan-3B-28 > Kazan-3B-28 > Kazan-3B-28 > B79-G16. The sequence goes on from QMNG01000013.1 coordinate 6,631, forward strand.
ATCCCCCATCCGAGTATAAATATTATCATCGTTAAGAGTAAAAGCACTACTGATAGTATCAAAAAGATTACCGTTTTTATAATATCTACGGTTGCTACCATCGAAACTACAAACAGTATAAACCCAGTTGTTAGCACTAAAAAAACCACTACTACTAAGAGCAGTAGTCCCCGTAGTACCATGCCAGAAATTACTATTCAACCTATCACCATAAGTATCATCAGGGTAAAACTGCCAGTTGTTAGTACTACCACCATCACGTTTACTAAGAAAACCACCGCTTTCACTAGTACTCGGGAGTTTTACATAAAACTCCCAAGTACCACTAGAGGAGATATGAAGATACTTGTTAATAGTAATATAATCATTACTACCATCAAAGTTTTGAGCATAACCAACAACACCCGCTGTCTCTACAGGCTCATTACTACCAACTTTATTACCACTAACATTACCAGTGCTATCCTTAACCGCGCTACTATCATAATCATCCATGTGAAAAACACAAAGATAATTACTATCCCAAACACCACTAGGATTCTCCTGACTACTACAACTAGGGTTACCATAATACATATACAACACCGTATCACTACTACTGCTTAAACTAGTAATATTCACCCAAGCGATAAGACGCCCATTACTACCGTTATACAATTCTATTTCATGATTAAAAACAATAGTCTCACTACTATCCACAAAAACAATATCATCCCCATCAGACTGAGCATGACTAGCAAGATCAGCATCCGTAATATTAATAAGCACTGGGAAATTATTCAAATCACTCGGGATTTGACTAGAATCCAACGTTATCTGTTTTTTATAACCCCAGCTACTATCCCACCAAGGATCAATAGCATACAAATGCCCATTCGCTATCGCCTCCTGCAATGTCTCACTACTAGGTTTAAAACCCCACCAATATTTACCATCACCACGTGAACAAGGTAAAACTTCAAGCCATGCTTTAAGTTTATACGTAACATTAGCAGTAATATCAACTCCAGCTAAAATATACCACCGAGACATATTCCCATAACTATAGTCTACAACATCGAAACTCCCTTGAAAAGGTTTCCAATCCCAAAAACTTTTTTCCCATACAAAATCTTCTAAAGCCGTATAATTACCACAAACAGTATAATCGTCACCCGTATGTGAAAAAGTAGTAAAAGCAACCGTAGCATTAGCACTACCGTTTTCAAACGTTACATTATAAAGACGTGTATTGTTCTCATTACCATAATCCACAGTATAATTACTATAATTCTCAATACCAAGGTTTACAAAACCTGTGACGTTATAAAATGTTTTACAACCCCATTTCTGAACATAATGACTACCTTCATAATAATGAGTATAATTCCACCAAAGCAATGGACTACGTGGACGGACATAACTAGTATTAAAACCCCAGATAAAATCAACATCACCACTATAATTTTTACTACGGAAAACAAACTCTACCCAACTACTACCATAAACCGTATGCGGAGTAGCACTAGCAAAAACTTTTGAATCATTTACATAAACTGTATCACCATCAATAACCCAACTACCGTACTCTGCTGTTACAACCTGAATATTCAACATCAACGGTGGAAAAACACTTAAAAGTAACAGTATAACAAAATAAAACGCATTAACACGCCTAAAAAATAAAACCCTATTTCTCCTCATATTATCATATTTTTTTCTTCAACAAGTTATTACGTTTTTTATTGATTTTATCAATTTTTCTCCAGAAATCAGGAATAGAATCAACATTCCTTTTTAGAAACTCTAGTTTCCTATCAAGTTTCAAAATTTTTTTATCAACCGATTTCATATTTTTATCACCTTCTTTTTCTTTTTATACTCGGATGACGACAACGAGTGGTACGGTTTCTACCACGACCACCACGTTTCCAACCATACATACTACCGTTTTTCCTACCAAATCTACTATTTCTTCTTTTCATATTTTTATCACCTCTTAGTAGTACCACCTGGTACTATAGTATAAATCAGATATAAGAAAATTGCTACAATAACAATCAACGGAAGAATACTAAGAATAGCCCCAGTAGCAGGATCAGTAATACCAACAGCCTCACTAATCATCGGTTCAATGGTATCATAAATCTGACTATAGAATAGTATCATAATAAATACTGCTACTAACCCGACAAGGGTTGATTGTGCTTTGAAACCATTATTTTTTACTAGCATTTTTCTTCCTCTTAATAGGTATATTCTTGAATGGTTTAGAAGGATTACGTTGTTTAACATCCATTACTTTCCAACCTTGTTTTGTGAAATGGTATTTAACCCATCGTTTGGTTCTAGGATTCCAACTCTGATAAACAGGCATGTTTATATCAACCTCCTGCTAAGGCGTTTGTATTCGTTTTTTTGTTTCTTCTTTTTGAACAGTTTTAAAGGTTTACGTCCACCAAGCCAGTCCCGTGCTGATACACCGAGTTGTTCACCAACTGTATCAACTCTATGGGTTTTTTTCTCCACGAAAGTATTTGGTTTTTCCTCGTAGAATTTTTTACGCAAGTTAAGGAATGGTTTTGCACGGATACTAGGTTTACCAGGTTTACCCTTTGATGGTTTTATTTTGAAAACCGCTGAGGTTGTCTCATCAACGATAGTAGCACCCATGCTAAGAGCATCCTCACGTGTTAATGGTCTACGGTTTACTCTAATATATTCTTTACTGTCTTGTTTGTTTTTAACAAAAACATTGTAACCTATTTGTTTCTTTTTCATAAGTTGTTTAGGTTTTCTTTTTTCCTCAGATTCCAAAAAGAAAAAAGGCGGTATATATGGTGTTATAATATGTGGTGTTTCAACAATTGGTTCAACTGTTACACTAAATTCTTCGCCACCATACATTACATCCTCTTTGAGACGAGAACCTAGTTTCTGCCCAGTCTCCTGTGAAACAAGAGACTCATAACTAACACTTGGTATAGTTGCACCAATAGTTGTCTCTTCAGAACCTAGTAAAACCTCAGATTTGGGTTCAACCAATGGTACCTCGCCAATCCGTTCACCAACATCCATAACAGTACCATACCTAGTTTTCTCAATACCAAGTAAACGTATATCACTACCAATCATGGTTTTTTCCTTACTAACACTAGGTTGTTTCCATCTACTACTAACACCTATGCCTGATTCCCATTCCTCAAGTTTACGTAGAGAAACACGTCTACCGAGATTTCCAGCTCCACCAACAGTTACAACACCCGAAGAAACAATGGATTTCGTGAGACTGATTGTTTCTTCACCAACTTTAGCACCAACTGCTGCACCAGCTATACCATGACCAACTAACTGTTCAAGTTGTTCTCTCTCAAACTTTAGAATACTAGAACCACTTGTTGTTTTACCAGAACTTAGTTTTTTAAACAACTTACCAAACTCTTGTTCCTTAGAAATGGTTTTACCTTCGAACAATAAAAGATTTTTTTCGTAAACGTTCTCACTAACACCTAAACCAACGCTACGTTCACCACTACCAACAACAAGTTTTGTTTTATCAGACCCCCATCTACCAAACAAACGTCTTGTGTTACTTGGCGTCCATTCAGAAATCACTAATTCATCAGTTTTCTCCCCAATACCAGCAACTCTAGATTTCGATACTAAATCAACTGGTTTTTCAACAATACCACCACGTTCAAAAAAGATTTGTAAGTTCTCATGAGACAACCCATGGGTTTTAAAAACAAAACCTTTTTCACCTAGTTTTTCAAACTTTCCAATACCACTAAACTCGCCATATGATGTACCGATGCGTTTACTAACAAATTTTTCAAAATCAGTTTTACCAGATACTTTAAAAAACTGTCTACTCTGCTGTTGAATCTCATACAATGGGTTAACCTCTGACTCATACAATGGCGTGATAGTCCTACCATACACGTAAGAAGAACCTTTCGATAATGGTAATTGTTTACCACCGATTTCAACAAAAACTGGTTTATCAGTTGTGAGAACCCACCCACGGCCAACTGTTTTCACAGGCATTTGTTTAGTCTTCATAACATTTTTTATCTCTCCAGAGAAAACAAATTCTTTAATACTAACACTGGTTGGTTCACCAGCAACACTAGAAACTTTTATACCAAGCTGTTCAGGTGTAAACTCACGATTAGTAAGTTTAACATTCTGATCAATTTTTAAAGCCCCTATCTCTTGTTTCATACTACTAGCGATACTACGTCTACTCTGATATATTTTCATCCCTTCTCCGACTGCAAGAGAAAACAAAGACCAGTTGACAAGACTACCACCGAGTTCTGCTGGGAGACGTTCAGGTGTTTTCTGATATACCTCGGCGAGGTGGGGAATTTCTATAGCAGCATATAAATCAGCAGTTAATAAAAAACCACCAGGTTTTGTACTAATTACTTTCCCAAAACTTTTACCAGCATACTTGACTATCTTTGCCCCTGTTGAAACTATTGTCCTAACACCGCCTGGGAGTTTACCAACAAGTTCAGATGCTTTAGGAATAGCTTCAGTAGAAACTTTAGATATTAAACCTCCAGCACCAGTAGCGATCAATGGTGTTGCTGCTTCTGCAGCTAAAAGCATCGTTCCTGTTTGTACCGCAGGAGAAGAAGCAATAGATGCTACAAGACCCATACCAAAACCATGTCGTTTTTTATACTTCTGCATTTCAATGCCTTGCTTCATAATACCTTCTATTTCACTTTCTATATATTTTTTATCACCAGTTAACAAAGTAGCAGCAGTTGAAGAAAGCATTTCAGTACTAAATAAACTCTTAGAAAAACTTCCAATTGCTATAATATCAGCACGTTGTTTACCATATAAATATTCAAATACTTCTTTAGTCTCTGGTGGTTTAACCAAATATCCTTCATCAGTCTTATAAACACCATAACCAAGTTCATGAAGTTTACTATAATAATTTATAGCACGATTTATAGTGCCGAGATACTGTTTATTCTCACTTAGTTTTTCACTATACTCTGGTATCTTTTCAATCTCTGAACCAGCGAAACCAATATAGTCTTCAAATTTTTTCAAAGCATCCTCTCTAGTATATTCTCTAGTAACCATCTCACCAGTAGTAATATCCTTTTCTGTTACTTTAACCATATAACCAGATGGAAGATTTTTAAGAGTCTCATAACTCGAAACAATCTCTGGTAACGTCTGTTTAAAAGAAGTAGCTTGTTCAATATTACTACTAAGAACCCCAATATTTCTTTCTGCTATTTCTTTTTTACCAAATAAATCCTGTTCAACAATACCTATTTCATCTCTTGGTTTATAACCAAAATAAACAAGGTATTCAGATTTCGGTATCCATTCAGGTTCACCAGTATATGGGTTTATAAGATGATATTTTTTAGCAAGTTTTATATCAAGAAGTTGTTCATCTGATAACCCAGTTGGTTTGCTTTCTTGAATGCTTTTGACGATACCTGCTGGTACACTAGTTTGTGAAGGTTTAAATTTGTATCTCATTGCATCCTTATACGTCTCACCAGATAATATCTCAACAGGTTCAACACCTGGTGTACCTGTTATTTCATGTGCTTTCTGAACACTACCAGGTATACTACTAGGTATCTCATATGGAGTAGCTGTTCTAGTTGTCTTTCCATACTCAATATTTGCTGTTGTTTCAAGTATTTCATCAGGTGGAGTTGATTTCTCTACTATTTCACTCCATTCTTTTTGTTTACCAATATCAACTTGAGATGATGGTGGTGTTCCCCCCGTCCATGGTATATTCTGCATCTGCATTCTTCTAAGTTCTTCATCTGTATAGGTTTTCTTTTCCTCTTTAACTTCTCTAGATTTAGACTGTGAAGAATAACTAGACGGTTTGGATGGTCTTCCTCCACTAGATGGCTTAGGATACACATAAGTAGTCTGAGACGGTGTTTCTTTCTTTTTTTGTTCCTTAAGATACTCTATCCTCTGCATAGCAAATAAAGGATATTTATTCATCATTTTAACAAAAGCTTCCTGTGTAGCCTTTGGAACAGCCATTACTCCACCACCCAAATCTTAGTAGGAACAATCTTTATACTACCACAAAATTTACAAACATTAGGGTTTTTCTTATTAATCAACCGAGTAACATAACTTTTTTTACAGTTGAGACAGAAAACCTCAACCCTATACCGTGGTGATTTCTTACTCATAGATACTCATAGATATACAGTTTTTACTATTTAAAATGTAGGTAATTTTTAATACCAAAAACTATATACTATATAAACAATGGAAGAATACGA
>QMNG01000014.1 GCA_003647645.1 candidate division Kazan bacterium
AGTATATACTATAATATATACTATTATTTACTATGTCATTGCGAGCCTGCCTGTCGGCAGACAGGCGCTAGCGTGGCAATCTAGATGTTTAAGAGATTGTTTCGTCAACCATCGCCTCTTCGCAATGACAGCTAAAGAGAATGCCCTCCATTTGCCGAAGCCAATCCTCCGCCATATGAAGTGAGCTGGTAACGATATTGAGCTAGTTTGCCGTCGCGGGAAGATGTCTGAGCGAAGGAATGAACGAGTTTCGACCATTAGCGGTAAGGCAAACTGACCAATGAGTCAGCTCACAGAATCTTGGCGGGCGGTTTTTCCCTCCCTTTTGCCAAGACAAAAAAGGGAGACAGGGTCAAGCGCCTGTCTGCGCTTGGAAAGCCTAGCGTTGTGCCAAAGCAGAATAGCTAGGCAGGTATCGTTGTTGTTGCGTTTCCACCATTGCCTCCGGCACAAAGACTATTTCCTGATCAGCCGGCTCATCCGCATCGCCGACCTCAACTGTCCTGGGGGCTGTATCATCTTCAATAACCCTCAAGGAAGCCAATCGGGCGGCCTCGACAGCTAATCGTTCATTATCTGCTTGTAATTCCTTATTGGTAGTTTCTAAAGCTCGAATTTTGGCACCTTTATTGGCTACAAAGTTGACTGCAAATATATACACAAAGCCAACCGCTAAAAACAAAATAATCATCAAATAGGTCATTGATTGCGGCCGCAATGATATTCGATTTCGAAATCTGATTTTGTTGGCTAATCTCATTTAGATCAAAGCTTATATTTTTTGTCCCATTACCCCGAGTTGAATCTTTGGGTTTAAGAAACGGGATTTAACTTTCTGATCAGGGGATTTTTAAAATAATTTCGGAGCAACAATTAAATTTTCTCTATTACTCGAAGTTTGGCGCTTCTGGCTCTCCTATTGCGGGAGGCCTCGGACCAAGAAGGCGTCACCGCCTTCTTGGTCAAAATATTAACACTCCCCCCAGTTTTTAAATCTTGAAAGAATCTTTTGACGATTCTATCCTCCAGTGAATGAAAGCTGATAACTGCCAGCCGTCCACCCCTTAGGGCCGGATGGCCATTGCGGCCGGAGGCTGGTCTCAGCAACTCAACTGCCTGCGGCAATGCCTCTCTAATGGCATTCAACTCATCATTCACCTCAATCCTTAGGGCCTGAAAGACCCTGGTCGCCGGATGGATTCTTCCCCGCCGGCCTGCCCGCCACGGCTGCTTTGCTGCCTGAGGGCCTCCAATAACCTCAACCAAATCTTGTGTGGTTACGATCCTTCGCTTCTTCCTGGCCTCGACTATCTTTCTGGCAAAGATGTGAGCTTTGGGCTCTTCACCATATTCCCTGAATATTTCAGCCAGCTTCTCGCGGGGATAGCTATTCACCACTATTTCGGCTGTAAGGCTGCCTTTTGTATCCATCCGCATATCCAAATTTGCCTGTTTGTTAAATGAAAAACCCCGGGCCCTAGCGTCTAGCTGATAAGACGAGAGACCAAGGTCGAATAGTATTCCGTCAACGAGTCTGGTACCGGTGCCCTTAACCAACTGGCCAATATTGCGGAAATTACCAAAGACCAGAGCCAATTGATTCTGGTAGGGTCGAAGGTTAGTTCTTGCAATTTGTAATGCCTGTTCATCTTGATCGATGCCGATTAATTTGCCATGTGGCCCAATATGTTCAAGTATGGCAGCCGCGTGTCCCCCCAAGCCCAATGTTGCATCCACGAATGTATCACCTGTTTTTGGATCTAGCAGCCGAATTACTTCATCGGTCAGCACAGGAATATGCTTGGGAATTGTCATATATTTTGTAAGGTTATTAAGTCGTGCAGTCGGGTAGCTTGGCTGAGATGGTTTTTTACCTAGGGAAGGTAAATTTAGGAGGTGAAAGTTTGCGGATAAGATAATAGCTTGATGACTAATTGTGGGTTTTTGTGGATTAACACAAAAATAAATTGTAATAGCCAAGCTACCGACCACACCTTGATTTCAATGATTCAAACGAAGATTTAAACGAACAGTTCTTCAGCGATCTTCTCAGATTCGGGTTCCGTCTGCTTCTTGTATTTGTCCCAAGTTTTTTCGTCCCAAATCTCCAGCCGGTTCATAAGTCCGGCAATAACTACATTATTTTTCAATTTTGCAAAGTCGATCAGATACTTTGGTAGATTAATCCTGCCTTGAACATCTATTCGAACTGGCATCGCTCCAGCCAGCATTAATCTAGCAAACGCTCGAGATTTCCCTTGGGAGGTGGACATCTCGCTTAGTTTAGCTACCCACTTATTCCATTCCTTCTCGGTATACATAAACAAACAGCCGTCGAGTCCTTTGGTAACTACTGCGCCTTTTTTTAAAGAGCTCCGAAACTTCGCCGGGATGGCTAATCTGCCTTTGTTGTCTAACGAGTGATTGTATTCACCGATGAACGAGTTATCCACTTAAAACCTCCACTTATCCCCACTTCTATCCACATTGGTTTTATTGTACCCCACTTTTTCATTCTCTGCTAATATTCCCCCAAATAGTTTAATTACTAAAAGAAAATCCTCATCAGAAGCTACTTTTTCTTAAACTTTCCAATGAGCAGCCAAAAGTTATCCACATTGGGAAATGTCTGATTTGCACAAAATAAAAAAACCGCGCTAGACATTGCCAGCGCGGCCATCCCATAACCACCAACCATGAAGGAGGAAGCCCTCAACTAGAAGTTGGGGAGGATTCAAACCTAATCTGGTGAGGACGCGGGGGTTAGAAGGTGCTGTAGCCCTATCCTACAGAACATTTCCGATAAAGGAAACACCCTACTGGTGACAGAACCCACAAAACCAACTAATCAGCCGGAAATGAGTCCTTTGTGAAACGTGCGGGTAATCGGCCGTACGAACATCAGCTCACCTACAACCACGCTGTGTGGGGATTACCCGCACGTTTGATCAGTTCCCGGGTTGAGGCAGCATGTTTGTCTACTTCCAGATGTTGTGCTTTCGCGATTTTCTCACACCGTTCCCCGGCAAAAGCTAATATCTTTTGCTGTTCGTCGGAAGTAAATCTTGACCAATTAGCCGGTGCGCGGGCTGTCCTGAGAACATAGGCTAGACGCTGCTGACTGATCGACGCCTCAATCCCACCCATAGCCTGTTTAAAGTTCATCTTGTTGTCCCCCTTGTGGGTTCAAGTTAACTTCAACATATCAAAAAATTAGCTCTCAGGCAAGAAAATAGCTTCTAATCTACCAACGGCACAAATAAAAATCCGGGATATTCTTTGGTTATAAATTTATCCCGGCCTGTTTTTGTGCAACAAACAACACTGGTGCCAATGGGCATAACAATCCGGCCGCCAATTTTGATCTGATCCTTCCAAATTAAAGGAATATCATTCCCCGCCGCGCCAGCAATAATTCCGGCGAACGGAGCAAATTTCGATAAGCCAGCCCGCGCGTTCTGTCGGAAAAACCGAACATTTTTAAATTTATATCCAGCTACATTCTTTTGTGCTCGTTCATACAACATAGGTATCACTTCCACGGCATATACCATACCTTTGGGGCCAACTATTTGAGCCAACAGCGCTGTCTGCCAACCGGAACCCGCCCCAACATCCAGAATTTTATCCCCTGGTTTGGGATGTAAAAGTCCCAACATAAAAGCCACTACCGTGGGTTGGGAAATTGTCTGTTTTTCACCAATTGGCAACGCTTGATCCAGATAGGCCAGACGGCGAATTTGCTTCGGTACAAAATCTGCCCGATCTATCTTTAAGAAAGCTTGTTCAATAGCTTTATCTCGCAGCAGCCCATTAAACTTCAAATGTCGAACTAACTCTTCCATACTTAAATCTTACCAAGAAAATCTCCCAGACCGGCTGGTCTGGGAGATCAAGATACTGTTCCTGAAGCAGATCTACCCATAGACATCCTCCCCATACTCGTGGTTGCCTGAGAAGAAAGGGCTACGGGAAAGAAACTTCTCTAGCTCTCTGGCTCTCTCGGGGCCCAGTAGCCCCGCACATAGATTACTGGCTTCGCGTAGCCCAAGCACCACAGGTGGAAGATCATCTGCCAATAGCTGATCTACTACTTGCGCTGAGATCGAGCCGACCTTGGGAATCTTGACCCGCAAGCTGGAGGTTGACTCTACCACCAGCAGCTCCATAAATCCATCTCTCTCAAGTTGGGCTTGCAGATGCTCCCGTCTGTGTCTCTCTTGAGCAGCCGCAACCACCACCATAAGCACTAGAATGATCAGCGCCAGCACGATTAGGATTACGTACACCATAGTTCACCTCCTAAAACCACACCATAGTGATGTAGTTAGACAAGTGTCGGAATCCTGCTACTAGCAAGAGTAACAGACCAACCATACCGATGAGACCAAGGCCAAATCCAGCGACCCAGTTTTCAATGTTATCGAACACTTGGCTTTCTCCCCAAGGTGAAACTGGCTCCACCTCGGGAGGACTGAAGTACTTTGACATCTGCCAGGCCGCTGTTAAAAAAGCAAGGATCGTAATGGCAAGCCACAGCCACCACAAAGCAGCAAAAAGATTGAGAAATGCCACTCTCTTACACCCCCACGTATCCCCGCCGGGAATTAAGGTTCACCCGACCTCAACTTATCAAAAAACTGACTTCCAATCAAAAGATTCTTCCTAAGTAAATGGTAGCGAAAAAGTTATTGGAGTTTATCTTTAAGAAACTCTTCAATCCTATCTATTTTCACCAAATCCTGCTTCATGCTATCGCGACGGCGGACAGTAACCTGGCCTTTCTCTAAATTCTCAAAATCAACCGTGATACAGAATGGCGTACCAACTTCATCCTGCCGGCGGTAGCGTCGGCCAACTGTTCCAACTTCGTCGTATTCCACAAAGAATTTATCTTTCAACTCTTCATAGATATCCTTAGCTTGTTTAACCAATGGTGCTTTTTTCACAAGAGGCAGGATTGCTGCCTTAATTGGCGCCAATCTTGGATGCAATCGCAAAACCACTCTTTTTTCCTTGCCCGCCTCATCCTCATCATAAGCATCTACCAAAAACGCCAGCACTGCTCTATCCACGCCGCCCGACGGCTCAATTATGTGCGGCATAACATCCTTGTCCTTGTCATCGGTGTAGCGCAGTTTTTGACCGGAATGTTTTTCGTGCTGTTTCAAATCAAATGTTCCGCGATTAGCAATGCCTTCCAACTCACCCATCCCAAATGGAAATTTATATTCAATGTCAGTTACCGCCTTGGCATAGTGCGCTAACTCATCTTTACTGTGCTTCCGTAAAGCTAAATTCTTCTTATCAATTCCTAAGTTTATATACCAATCAAATCTCGTCTTTGCCCAGTCAGCAAAAGATTTGTCGGCCGAGGCGGCATCTTTGACGAAATATTCAATTTCAAACTGCTCGAACTCTAAAGTCCTGAAAGTAAAATTGCCCGGAGTGATCTCGTTCCTAAATGCCTTGCCGATCTGAGCGATACCGAACGGCAATTTTACTCGCGTACTATCTAGCACATTTTTAAAATTTACGAATATACCCTGGGCCGTTTCAGGACGCAGGTAAGTAATATTTTTGTCGTCAGCCACCGGCCCGACATTAGTTTTAAACATTAGATTAAACTGCTTGGGCTTGGTCAGCTCACCACCACATTCTGGGCACTTTTTAAGACCATTCTGCTTAAATCTCTGGTGGCATTTCCTGCACTCCACTAGCGGATCGGCAAACTCCTGTGTATGACCGCTAGCCTCCCACACCCTCGGATTCATTAAAATGCCGCTGTCGAGGCCAACAATGTCGCTCCGCTTCATCACCATATCTTCCCACCAGGCCTGCTTAACGTTATCTTTTAACAGCACTCCATACGGACCGTAGTCCCAAGTGTTGGCCATGCCGCCATAAATTTCCGAACCGGGATAAATAATACCCCTGCGCTTGCAAAGAGCAACAATATTTTTCATTTTGTCGTTATTCATCTTTTTCAACTTGGATTTTCACCTTTCCTTGGACTTCGGGGTGAAATACAACATCAATCAAATGTTCTCCGATTTCCTTAATTTGATTTTCTATTCTAATCATTTCGGGCTTAACTTCGGTTTTGAATATATCTGAAAGCTCTTTGGCAATGTGCGCCGGCGTGATAGCGGCAAATAGTTTGCCGGTTTTAGAAGCCTTTTTTTTGAATACCACGCTGGTTTTATCCAATTGACCGGCTATTTGCTGGAATTCACTTTTCTTGGCATCCAGTTCCGCCGTCTCTTTGGCTTTTCTGTCTTCCAGCTCTTTCAGCCGCTCGGGTGTAGCAAACTCAGCCAAACCTTTTGGCAATAAAAAATTCCTGGCATAGCCATCAGCCACATTTTTAACCTCACCTTTGCGGGCAATTCCCGGAACATCAGTTACGAATATTATTTTCATCCTACTATTCTTTAATTAACTCTTGTAGAAACTCCTTGGCCGCATTCAGCTGTTCATCATCGGATGTCTCTGGATTCCAGGCCACTATCCTGTCCGGTACAATTCCCTCATCATCAATTGATATACCAGCTGGAGTATACCATTTAGCAATGGTTAATCTAAGCGCTGAACCGTCCGGGAAGGTATCGACCTCCTGAACACTACCCTTGCCGAATGTAGTTTCACCAATGATCGTTGCCCGTTTATTATCCTGCAGAGCGCCGGCGACAATTTCTGCCGCTGAAGCGCTGCCATAATCTACCAGTACAACCATCGGAATCTCTGTCAGTCGGCCGCTGCCGTCAGAGTAAAATGGCGAGGTTTCACCTCCCTTGAACCGTTCCTCGACTATCATACCAGAGGACAAAAATTCATTAGCCACTTTCACGCCGACATCCAAAAACCCGCCTGGGTTACTGCGAAGATCCAAAATCAGGCCTTTGGCGCCCGAGGCGATAACGGAGTTCACCGCTGTGCGAAAGGCCCTTTCTGTATCGGTAGCAAAGCGGAAAATATTTATAATCGCAATTTCACCGTCAATCTCACTAGAGACGCTAGCATGGCGAATGAAGCTACGTGTAATTTCTATGTCAATCAGTGCTTCCTCGCTCTGGCGGCTGATTGTCAAAGTCACTTTTGTTCCGGCGGGACCCTTAATCCGACCAATTACTTCAACAATGTTTAGACCGATTATGCTTTCGTTATCCACCGCCAAAATTTTATCACCTGGCAAAACTCCCGCCTTGTCGGCCGGCGAATCCTTGAGTGGCGCCACGACAACCAGGTCCCCATTCCAAATATCCAGTTCGATGCCCACTCCCTGATATAGACCATCAAGCATGTCAAAGAACTTCTGATTTTCGGTAGGATTAGTAAAAGCGGAATAAGGATCGCCCAGTGCCTCTACCGCTCCCTCAACGGTGCCATACAGTATGTCTTGATAATTTACATCGCCGATATACTTTTCATCAATTAACTCGCTGACTTGCCATAATAAATTCAGATCCGCATTTCCCAGTTTGCGGCCTTGAAATTCTTGTTTGAAAACAGAACTATAGTTCTGCAAATTTACCTGTCCGTAATAACCGCGGGTAACCCCCAACAAATAAGCCGCTATAAGCAGAAGGAACCCAACTAATATAAAACCCGCCTTTTTCACAATCCCGCTAGAAATTATTTCTATACCCGTTCATTGTAACGCAAAAGTTGTCTTATCAGCTCGTTAAGTAGGACAAGGGATTTCTAGCTTGCCCATTGAGCCAAACCTCGAAATGTAAATGGGGACCAGTAGTCAACCAACCAGCACCAATACTCCCCGGTGTACCCCCCGTTAGTCCGATAACCCCGCCAGATGGAACAAATTGCCCCGGTGTAACCTGAACCGAACTTACATGCCCATAGACCGTCACCATACCATTACCGTGATCCAACACAATATACGAGTAAGCTGTCGTTCCATCGAATTTAACCTTGGATACAAATGCACTCGCCGGCGCCTTAATCGGTGTTCCCTGCGGTGTGGGAATATCTATGGCATTGTGCACCATGCCAAACCGCGCTGTGTAGCTGGGATCGTGAAAACCGGCGGAGATTTGTCTTGATGGAACCGGCCAAAACAGCGTATAGTCACCAACATTAAGTTCGCCCCTGCGTGAATTGCGCGCCAACTGGGCTATCTCGTTCTGTAATTTTTGTTGCTCAGCCACCGACGCAGCCAACCGACGCTGGTATTCTGCCTCTGACAGTTGGGCATCGCTTAATAAAGCCGCTTTGCTGTCTATTTGAATCTGCAGACTTCCCTGTTCCAACTCCTTGGCGGCGATGAGTTGTCTTAGCTCTCGGTCGGCTTCTTCTAATTCGCCCTTTTTAATCTTAAGAGTCTCGTGCAATTCTTTAAGCGCCACCAAGCTATTGGTGATTCTTGCTTCAACGGCCGACATATATTCCAACTGGCTAATTACTTCCGACAGGTCGCTTGAATTTAATAACACCTCAAAAATGCTAGTTTGGCGACGCATATAAGATTCTTTGATCGCCTGGCGCAGTATTTGTTTTTTTTCAAAAATGCTAATTTCGCCCTCTACTAGTTCCCTATTGGTTTGGCTAATCCCGGCGTTGGTTTGGTTTATCTGTATATCCAGTGCCTGCAACTGCAATTCAGCTACTGTAATCTGTTTGTCCAGCATATCTATCTGATTTTGCAGACTGGCAGTCCGCTGGCGAGCTGAATTTAAGAGGGCCTGTTGTTGGTCTATTTGTCGGCGAATGTTTATCAACTCTTCATTTTTGTCTGCAAGCAGATCCGCCGAAGCTGGCAACATTAAAACCGTTGCCGTAATGACGGACATTGCCAAAATTAGCCAAAGTTTAAATCTCATCCTCATACGCTCAAATGTCTGCGGGTTGCCAAATAGCTGCTGATGGTGCCAACTGACACAGCTATAATCAGCTGCAACAATAATATGAATGTCCAGAAGCCAGCCGAAAAGACGGGATTACCACTGGTAGATATAACATAGCTGTCCACCATTGGCTTGATTAGTGTTAAATAACCAGCCACTAGCAAAAGTGAGGACAGTACAGTAGCCACCAAGCCATAAAAAATACCCTCGAATATAAACGGCCAGCGGATATACCAATCGGTAGCACCTACCAACTTCATAACTTCTATTTCCTCCCGACGCGTAAATATGGTTATGCGAATGGTGTTAAATATAATCAACACCGCAATAATCAAAAATACTAAAGCCAACAAAAGACTTGAGTTTTGGATAAATCCGCCTAAATTGCGCAGACGTTCAATAATTTTCTGATTGTCTTCCAGACTGGTTTCTGAAATTAAATGATCGCTATCCATTTCTTGCACCTGTTCGACAATTTCCTCTATAAGATATGGATCTGTGACTTTGATCTCCAGGCTGGCCGGCAAAAAATTCTCTTCCGAGGAAATAACATCACGAATTATGCTGCGGTTGCGATTGTCCTCCAAAAATATCTCCAACGCTTCCTGGGGTGATGTATAGATCACTTCCCGAACGCCCTCCAGGCTTTCTGTTTGGCTTTTTAGGGACAGAATACTATCCTCTTGAGCAGTATCTTTAAAAAAAACTGCCACATCAATTCGTTCATTCACTGCTTCGATACTGGTGCTAATCACCACATTAAGCGAGGCAAAAATACTGATAATAAGCAACGCCTGCGTCATAATAAATATCGTCACAAACGAAAGCCAACCATTGCGTAAGAAACTGGAAAATGCAGATCTTAGAATTCGATTAAAGGAAACAAACATAAAAAATTAATTAAGAATTAAGAATGAATAATGGCGAATTATTTCGCTATATTCGTTTTTCATTTGGAATTCATCATCCCTCATTACCTATAGTCATATTTTGCCCGTTTTCTATCACGGACAATTTTTCCTTTATCCAAGCTAATCACCCGCTTGCCCAAAGCATCAACCATATCGCGATTATGGGTTGCAAGTAGCACAATTGTGCCTAAAGAGTTGATCTTTAGAAGTAGATTCATAATCTCATTTACGTTCTGCGGGTCAAGATTTCCAGTCGGTTCGTCGGCGATCAAGAACCTTGGGTTAAACACCAAGGCTCTGGCAATGGCTGTCCGCTGAAGTTCCCCACCGGATAGTTCATGCGGAAAGCTGTCAGCTTTATCTCTGAGGCTCACCAAATCTAAAATCTTCATTACTTCTTTCTTAATTTTGTCGTCCGGTTTTCCTGAAACTTCTAATGCAAACGCCACATTTTCATAAACAGTCTTGTTGGGAAGTAGTTTAAAATCCTGCCAAACCACACCAATCTGTCGACGGTAATAAGGAATGTGAATGTCTTTTAAAAGATGAATATCTTTGCCATCAATTGTAATCCGGCCAAAGGTTGGTTTTTCCTCACATAAAAAAAGCTTGATCAGAGTTGTTTTTCCGGCTCCTGACGGTCCCACCAGAATCACAAATTCTTTGGGCTTGATCGTAAAGCTAACATTGTCTAATGCCTTGCGTGAACCATAATGCTTAGTAATACCCTCAACGATTATCATAAATAATCAAATCCTAAATTCTAATATCTAAACTCTAAACAAATTCTAAATTCTAGTTCTCCAAATAATGTTTATAGCATTGTGATTTAGTGCTCGCTTAGGATTTAGAGTTTGCATCAGTGTTTCGCTGATGAATCAGTACACTAATGATAATATCATCTAAATCCCCGCTCCCGAGAATTTTATCCGTATTCGATTCTTCCCATCCACTGCGATGATCTTTAACCTGTTTGTACGGATGCAGCACATAACTGCGGATCTGGTGTCCAAAATCTCCCGACGCCGTGGCGGCTTTTAAACTCCTTTCCCGCTCCTCCTGCTTTTGTTGTTCTTTGATATAGAGTTTATTTTTTAGAATTTTCATTGCCATATCCTTGTTTTGCATTTGCGAGCGCTCGTTCTGAAACGAGACCACTGTACTAGTCGGCAGATGGGTAATCCTTACCGCCGAATCGGTGGTGTTCACGCTCTGCCCGCCATGACCGGACGATTTGAACGTTTCTATCTTTAAATCTTTTTCGTCTATCTCTATCTCAATATCTTCAAGAATTGGCAAAACTTCAACTAAGACAAAAGATGTCTGCCGTAAGTTCTGAGCATTAAACGGTGACTGACGAACCAATCGGTGTACACCGGCTTCGGCCTTAAGATACCCATAGGCCCGATAGCCCTCGACTTTCACTGTGGCACTCTTAATCCCCGCTTCATCGCCAGAGGTAAGATGGACTATCTCGACCTCCCAGCCCTTGCGCTTGGCGTACTGGAGATACATCGAAAGCAATATCTCCGTCCAGTCGGCTGCATCCACCCCGCCGGCCCCGACATGGAAAAACAAATACGCTCCCTTGTCATCATTTAAACCCGAGAACAAAGTCTGTGATTCTAGCCAAATTATTTTTTCCCGCAAATGCTCTAATTCCTTAATTAATGACTTATCGTCATCACTGTGCTGGCCTTTGCCAATATGCCTGCCGATCGAAACCAAACCATCCTGGACATCGGTTTCAGCGCCAATAATTTTGTTGTTTAGGTCAAATTTCTCAGCTTTGCCAGCAGCCAATCTGTGATCCTGTTTCCAAAAACCCGGAGAGGACATCTCTCGACTAAGCTTACTATTCTCTTTTTTTAGTTCATCTAAGTCAAAGATAGTCCTGCAGTTTATCAAACTGCAGGCGTAAACTTTCATATAGTTCTTTGACTGTCTTGGCCATCCCGTTAGAAAATTTTGCTATGTTTGCCTAATACTAATTTCACAATTTCGTTTGTCAGCCCGCTGGCTAATTCTTTAGTGAAACAGCAGATTAATTATAACAAAAACCCCACTTAATAATGGGGTTTTTGCAAGTCCGCTAAACTTGTCCCGTTGAACGGGGGTCTTTGCTTATCCCTTTCAAGATTAAATGTACTGCTGCCGGTCGATACGATATATAAAATATCTGTAAGTCGCGGCTGTCAGCCCCAAAGATATTGCAGCCAGCAAAGCCAGAATCTGCCAGTTAATGCCAGTGGGTGTAAGCGGCTGCGTCGATCCGCCAGTTGCACCACAAGTATAGATAATGTTGGACTTAACAGTGAAGCCAGGATTCTGGTCGGAGGTAACATAAGCACTACCCTGAATGCCCACAGCCGGTATATCATCATTCAATATCACACGAACAATCAACGTTTCAATGTCATTGGTATAAAGAGTACCTGCGTCCCACACAATTTGGCCGCCAGACAGCCGGGGGTGGTCCGTGGTCGAGCTAGCTGACAAGAAAGTTGTGTAGTCAGGAATTCCCATCGTCAACTGGACACCCGAAATTAGGTTTTGACCAAAGTTGCCCAGCTTAATCGTAAACTGAATCACATCACTGTCGCAGGCCGTACCGCCACCCTCTACGATTCCAACAAAACTGGTATAGATAGGTGTGTTAGGTGGTGGTGGTGGTGGTGGTGGTGGAGGAGGAGGTGGAACGATATTGTCGTGTGTATACACAACTACAGTATCGCTTACCGAAGCTCCGCCCCAGGAAGCTGTTACCCGCAACGTAGCCGAACCATTAACATTATTAGAGTTAAATCTGGCGCCATTTTGGCTATAGATGTTACCAGAAAGATAACCAACGCCACTTATTTTCTCCCAGTAATATGAAGCTCCCGAAAGTGGGCTGTGAAGATTGCTCCACGCATACGAGCTTAAACTGGTGCTATCAAATCCGTATAGAGTGTGATCTCCGGCCCAGCCGTCAACACCTGCC
>QMNG01000015.1 GCA_003647645.1 candidate division Kazan bacterium
ACTCAAACATTTCCGCTTTTTCTACAACGCTCTTGATAAATTTTTTCAAAACATCCTTTACCCCTTCGGCCTCATCATTGTTTATTCTATCCGCCTCTGCCAGCATTTCTTGAAGAGTAATGGAGGATGAGCAGCCCTTCGAGACGGCGGCAATTCCGCCATGCGCTATGCGCTTTGCACCTTGCGTATTGCGTTTAACACTTGTGACCTGGTGACTGGTGACTTGATGGCTTTGTTCGTCCACCGGCGAGGCGGCGGAAATGTAGTCAACAGTCGATAGTCCATAGTCTATAGTCAATCGCCCGATGTTTGTATCATTCTTGCGACTTGTGTCTTTATGTCTTGTGACATATGACCTTATAACTTGTGACTTGTCTGCCATCGGGCTATTGGATTGCTTCCACTTTTTGTCAAATGTTGAGACCTGACCCTCTTTTTTTATACGCAACCCTCTGCCTGATGCCATTTGGAAGAAAACACTTTTAGTTTTTTGAGGGGAACTTGCGGCAATGATTTCTAATAATTCTATCTGCAGTAACATTGCCGCGACAGGATTCACCTTGGAAAAACCCTTAGGATCAATAAGAGAATAATCTATTTCTCTATCTTCTATAGAAGTGGCTACACTTTCTTCTTGCCTGATAAGCCCGGAAAACTTTGCGTGGTATTTAGGCGCGCCTTCAATATAGTCAGCAACCTCCTCTAATACCCGGTGATACAATAATAAAGACTCATTGACAAAAATATTAAGGAATCTGTGCCGGAATAAAGCAGGGCGGGATTTTTGCCCAAAGTATAACTCTTCTACCTCATCAGTTGAAAAGATATCTTCTACCCTGAATCCGTGTTTTCCCATACTAATACCGGCCCGGTGCAACAAAGCGGTTTTCATCTTCTTTAAAACCTCAACAAAAGACATATCAAATACATCGGCAAAGATTGCCGCAAGCTGGAATGGTATGCTTCCCGAAGATGAGATATCTACGAATAAAAACCTTTTGCCCGCTTCGATTGCCTGCGGAGAAAACCCGTATTGGCCGAAGAACCGGCGCCAGTTCTCTTTTTGGAAATCATCGGCGTTTAAGTCTGGAATATAATCCGGCCAGTGTTTTTTTCTAAATATGCTTGAATAAGAATACACAAGAGGCCGGCTGGAAGGGATAAGCGCGGCATTTTTTGCCTTATTACCAGAAACAATCCTGAAGGTATCGTACAAAAGCCCGGCATCGCGGTCAAGGAAAAGATAATTATAGCCCGGCCATTCAGCAATAATATTCTCAGAGGCTTTTTTAAGATAAGGTATTGCTGTCTTAAGCCTCTTTATCTGCCGGCGCATCTCCTCCGGGGCAAAGCCATATTCCTTATTATCAGACAATAGCCATAAGCGGTTTTCAAGAAAAGGCTTTTCTTTCAATAAGCTCCGGACAGCTAAAATATCCGGGCGACGGCCTCTCGCCCCATCATCAAGCATTTTTTTAAGCCGGTTGGCTTCATTATCTAATGCCGAACTGGAGAACTCACCGGCTCTATCCTGCTCTGTTTTCACTACCTTATCTATCAGGGTTTTACCAAAATTTACGATTGAAGACGAGCTCTTCTTTTTCCAGGGAATCTTTGACGTAGATAAGTTTTTGCGCTGATTGAGGAATCTGTTTTCTGCCGCTCTTAAAACTACAGTCCTGGCTGCAATCTTGGTTATATTTTCTGGCTCAGATTTGCGGTTAAACAATTCTTTGCCGGCTTTGGCATCATAAACCTTGCCGTCAGAGAAAACGGTTAATTCCTGTGCCATATTCTTGACTGTGGTCAACCCAACACCAACATAGCCTCCGCCGGACAACCCCTCTTCCCTGGGCTGCCTGCGGGATGTCCAGTATTTATTAAGTGCGTACGCCAAAGGTATTTGGTGAGGCCCAATATTATAAGAGATTATTTCCCGCTTCAAACGAGACTTGACTTTAGAAAGCTCATCTTCAATAACATCCTTTACTATAACAACGCCGTGGCCCCAACCCCCATGCATATGGATATTTTCAGCAAGATAACAGGCAATAGCCCAATCGCGCATTCCATTTTTGATAAAATTTCCGATATCTTTCTTGAACACACGGATGTTGGTGTCCAGATACTGCGGGATAAAAAACTTATTCCAGAAGATTCTTCTCCATAACCTGAATTTACAGCCGCGGATATAAAAAACTGTTATCCCTTCCAGTTCCAATCGCCGGGAAATACGCCTAAATTGTTTTAAATCAAAATTGGCTAAAGAATGGAACAACAGCCGTACCAATTTTTCCTGGTTACTCTCAAAGGAAGATGAGGAAGCTGTTTGCCCAAAGTTTTTAATCCTGTCCAGCGTCTTCACAGAAGAAGAGCCGGCAGGATTATTATCACCTCTCATAAATAAGTCTGATTGTATTCGGCGCAAGAACCGGCGGTCTTCATATGTAAGCCAGGGAAAAGCTTCTATATCCATATCCGGATAAAATAGAATGAACTTCCGGTAATCTTTCCAGCCCCCGCAAAAATACTCTTTACTATCAGCGTATTGTTTAAAAGCCGCGTCCCATACTCTTAAAACGTCTCCTGCTAACTTTGAAATAATTATAATATGACTATCTGTTTTATTCTTACCCACCCAGCCGCTAACTGCGCCAAAATCAACACCTCTGAGAAATCCATAACCCTCAAGCAGATAGCCAATCTGCTGGTTTACATAATTGCAGAGCATCTTTCGGCCGGCTGTAACCCGCTGTTTTACATTAGCAATAATTTCCCCGCTCCTTTTTTTATCAGCGCCTAAAAGAATGTCGTTATATTCGGAATCGGTAATCAGGTTATTTATATAATACACCCATATGGAGTATCTCACTCTATTATCAAATGGGGCAAGAGCATACAAACGCGCAGTCTCCTTTTCCCATTCCGCCAGGCCTTTCTCATAAGCCTTAGATATTATTCCCTTAAGGATATAAGGATATAGCAGGCGGCACTGCCTGCCCTGAGCATTACCAGAAAGCGGCTTTTGTTCTGCCGGCGAGGAAGAGTTTTCTTTGCCGCACCGGATTAAATTCGATATAAATTCTTCCTGACGTTGTATGTGAACATAGGGACAAAACTTCCGGCAGGCAAATTCTTTTGCTTTTCTTCCCATTACTAAACGTGCGGCCTCATCCAGGATTAAATATCTAATAACTTGGGCAAATAAATCTACCTGATGATATTTCACCAAAATACCCGTTGCTTCAGGCTTAACTACCTCACGAATACCACCCGTTTCAGTTGCAACAACAGGAACTCCTAAGGCCTGTGATTCAATTAAAACAAGCCCTAAAGCCTCATCGTAACTAAACAGGACCGTTAGGTCTGAAAGGCCGTATAATTCCGCCATCACCCCGGGAACTGCGCTTTCTTTAAATAATACATAGTCATTTAACGAGTATTTTCCAATAAGCTTGAATACCTCCGGTGCCGCCCTATTTTTACCCATCATTAGAAGTTTAGGATATTTTTTAACTGTACCCTTCTCAAAATCATCTTTTAGCTTTGCCATAACCTCAATAAGGCCGAAAATTCCTTTTAATTCCGTAGGACGGCTGGGATTAAAAATAATAAACTCATCTATGTAGTAAAGTCTTACACAATCAAATAAATCATATTCTAATAACAACATACGATTTAATAAATCATCCCTTACATCCACCGGCGGGCCACGACGGGTGGCAGGGCTTGAGGCACGATCTTCCCCACCCATAATAAACCGCGCCTGATTGTGATTAACGCTATCAAACCTTGTCATTTTTAGAACTGATGAACTGGCATATTTGGCCATCTTTTTAATCTTGGGCAATTTTTCGTTTATAATCTTACTTAACACCCAGGATGCTGTATCCGCCACATCCCTATCTTCAGTCAAATCATTCAAACAAGTTAATATCTCTATTTGTTTCTCCGGACTCAAAAACTCAAACCCATTTATCAAAGAGTGAAGGGCGCCTCTACGAGTATCACGACTCCACGGGAAATAGCAACGATTTAATTTTCTCTCTGCTTCCTTATCATGCTCTGCCCATCTTAACTGTCTTTGTTTCAAAGAAGGATAAAGCGGAAGGCCTTTAGGCGCAACCGACATTATATCTCCAGGTTTTCTTGCTATTACAAGATACTCAACCTCTGCCAGCGTATCGCCTCCGGGAATCCTTGGCAGCATTGATATAGAAGGTTCCGGAAATCCGGCTCTAACCAAATCGGAATACACCTCCTTATCAGACAGCCTTTCTCTTTTTATCTTCAATCTCGAGCTGCCGATAATATCCGGAGATTTAAAATCAGCAATAAAAATTCCTCCCGGAGCCAAAGCATCATATATTCCCTTCATTGCCCTTTCAGCTTCGTCTTCCCCTATCATGGTAAGCACGTATCCCGCCCACAAAACACTGACAGTATTTTTTCCAACCTTATCTGCGTTCAGAAGATCTTCCAATCTCACGCCAAAATTTATGTCTATATTACTCCGTATTATGTTCTGCTCTAAAGGATGGTGCTCTTCTATCATCTCAGATACAAGATAACTCCCACTTTTATCATACACATAATTATTCTTATCTACTCTTCCTAAAATCACATCCCTTACAAACTTACCTCCCATTGCTACATCCGGCAAGGTATCCACAATAATAGAGTTAGCCTCGTATTTTGCCGCCTCCACAGCAAAAAACGGCCAGAACCCAGCGCCATAATCAACTACTATCCTGCCTCTTAGTTCAAATAAACTATTATTAATCCATTTTAATATCTCAATTGCCTTCCGGCGCCTTGAAGATTTGCTAACAATATCACCATCTTTATGAATATGTGCCGGCAGATTATAGATATTTTTGTCCACAGATATTACACTGCTTGAGACGTTATTAAGATATTGGCTCTTAATGGCCTCGTTCTCTCCACTGCCGCCCCTTTTTCCTCTTGACTTACCGGCATTAAGAAAGGCATTCAATATCAAGGCAAATGTCTGGATAGCAATAAGTTGTCTATTTTTATTTAGAAAAGAGGATGATGCATTATTATTTCCATTGATAAATTTACTTTTATCCTTATCTGTAAAATAATCAGACGTGCGATAATAAATCTCTCCGCTTTTCCTTATCTCAAATATGCTTCGGATTCTGTTAGCTCCAGTGCTTATTTGTCTCTTAGGTAACTTGTTTATATCTGTAATATATGCCTTATGAAGCCATTGGTCATCACTCGTTAGACAAGGGATAACCCAACTGCCAGTATTAATTACATAAAAATGTTTAAATACACTATTCTCCTTCATGAACTTCCTGATATCCTCGGAATCAATGAACAGCCTGGTATGGGTATGGCCAAATACAATTATATTTGCATCCAAAACTTGCTTAACCACCATAGCCTTTTGCAAAAGGTTATAGACCTTGTATTCGAAAACTCTGTCTCTAAAAAGCTTAAACCTACATAGTACAGAAAATGCCCAATCATCTAGTTTGGCAAAAAACATATCCACTTGTTCTGATGCTCTGGAATAAGGCCACCCCAGAACTTTTTTAATCGAATAAACAAATCTATCAAAATAATGCATGATCTTAGAATGCATATATTCATCGCATACATGCCCGTGCTCAGCATATAGACCTATTGCGGGATTATAATAATACTCCGAAAAGATACGGATTTTAACATCAGGAAGCGCAGAGTAAAATACTTCTCTAACTTCTTGTATCTGCATATCCGCATCATGGTTACCAATAATATAGATTACCTCTTTTAACCTATTCAGCTTCTCAAATAATTTTTCCCTCCTTTTAACAATGTGCATTATACAGGCTTTATAAAGATCAAAGGCATCTCCATTTATTATCAATACAGCGTTCTCTTCTGATATTTTGTTTAGGAAGGCAATAAATTCATTCTCCGCTTTCTGGGTGAAATAATCTCCAAAAGATAAGTCTCCGATATGTGTATCAGAAACGATATAATATTTATGATAGACATTGTCTTCAATCTTCCAAGAAGGCTCTTGTTTATAAAGAGTGAGTACTTGTTTTATTGCCTCGCTAACTTTATTTGATATTGAAAACTTTTTCGCTCTAACTTTAACCCTGTCTTTAAAGACCTCTATTACAAGATCATACTTCGAAATGTAATACCACATGTCACTACTCAAGGCAACAAGCCTCACCAAGTTATTAAATTCTGCCTTAGGCAAATCATCTTTTAATACAAAAGCAACATAATGCCTTTTCTTTGCAAACGAAGTTTTTATTACCCTAATATTATCTTTATTTGGAGATTGGCCAGAGATTGATTTTCTAAACAAAGAACTCTTTGTTTTAAATTCCCAGAAATTGCGGTTAAGATATTCCTCCACAGAAATGTATCGCATTGAATGATCATGCATTCTAAATGAACAAAGGTCTCTTTCCAATTTGACAATCTTCTTTAAAACTTGTGATGTATCTATATTGGGGTATGTTAATAACATATACAATTTATCAATTTCTGCTTTTATTCTTGCTTTTTTTCTGCTCTCTATATCAAAAGAAGTCATAAGACGCAGGTGTTCGTTATAAAAGTCAATATCATCTTTGACTGATTCATGCTCATTATCCATAAACATTTTTATTAACCGATTCAAGAAAGACAAATAAACTATCAATCCTATAAAAAATAAATAATATGGCAGGAAATACCCCATAAGTCCCGGAAAGGCCAAAAGAGTAAACAAAATTAACTTTTTCTTCAATCTATGCTTTACATTAAAAGAAATAGCAGAACTCGCTATGGCAACCATATGCCTCATCCGGAAAACGTATTCGTATGAACCAGTTTCTATTTCAGCCTTATGCAGACGGGTAAAATTGATATAATCATCCCCTGCTGCCGCATTAATCCCTGCCCTTTGCAAATCAAATCCCTGCTTCTTCAATAATTCCAATGCCCGCGCTAAGACATTATGCCCGCTAATTGGGCTGTTGTGTTCAGTAATATCGACAATAGTATTCATCCGCCAAAATACTGCCTTTGAGCCAGTTTTCTGCAAGGCCTCCTCAAACATATCAATTACCTCTATCACATTGCCCGCTTTGCCTATGGCTTCAATTGTATAAGTCAAGTTGTAACCCAACCTATTATCCAATTCCATAAGCCAGGCTATTGCTGCCGCTTTGGCTATCTCATACTGTTCAGAAGGGTTAAATAATATAGCTTCCTCTTCTATCTTTTTGTAATGAGGCCTTCCTTGTCTATCAAATACCAGCTCTTCACTTCCCAGAGCGCCTTTTACTGTCAAATAACGCAGAAACTCTTTCGCCTTTATACTGAACATATATTTAATAATTTTTTCTACAGCCCTGTTTTCTAATGCATCGTCTCCAAAATCCATTACAACTTCAATATAGTCATCTCCTTCTGTATCTCTATATAATCTTGCTGAAACATAACGTCTTATCGGCGCTCCGCTTATCAAAAGAACGGGTATTCTGTTTATGGGCAGTTTTCCTATTGCTGTCAAATTCTTATAATAAGACGGTCTGGCTCCGTCTTTGGTAATAGTTGCATCTATATCCATAACCGCGGATAGAATCCTTCCGGGAATATGAGACACCTTCGATTGTTTCCTGCTTTTTAAATTATCAGGCTGGCGGCTGAAAACAGGGATTGAAGAAACTCTTGGCCGGCAAGTTTTCTCTGCTAATTCATTTCGTATATACTTATTATAGGGAAGGCAATTATATGCAGTCGGGCCAAAGTATACACTTTTAGGTGGGGCGTGGATGGATAAAGAAGAAAACCACTCTGCAAGAACCATTGAATAACATGCAGTCCCCAGCGCCAGGGGAGCCCCCGCCAGTCCTGCCTGACCGGCAGGTAGGCACAGTGAGGAAAGCTCCCCTGACAATAACATATTGAGGGTAGGTATTCTACGATTTTTTAAACCTGTCCCACCTACGCGGTGGGCTTGGGTAATTCTTCCCTTTCTTATATCCTTTATGCTAATCGGAGATGAACCACTCCGGGTATTGCTTCCCGTCCTGGTAGGCTTTTGGCCAGAACGATTATGAAGTATTCTTTTTCTGTCATAAATGCGCTTAATCTGCCGGTAAATCTCCTTATCCATTCCCAGAACAAAAAACATAAGGCTTAATAATTGAAGAGTTAACCAGGGCCAAAAGATATCCGACAACATTCTCCATTCAAGTCCAAAAAAGAGATTAATCAGATAAGTCCCGAGAATGGGAAGGCCAAAAACCATCACCGCGCTTACTGCCATAAAATATCTCCTGAAACGCCGGCGCCTTTTCCTATAATCCGCCATATTAATAACTTTCGCCTTTTGAACCTGATTATTAACTGCCGAACTGGCTCTATTCTTAATCCTTTCCTCAGGGAAGAGAAGGCCGGTAAAAAATCCTTCTTCTCCTTTCTTAATCTCAACTCCAAACTCCTGAATAACATCTCCAGGCAAAATACCCTGAGCGCACCTGCCAATATATCTGTAGGATAATTTTATGACATCTGCCTTAGAAAATGGATATTGAAGTAATATATCTGCTATCCGATAAGCCCTACCAGCTAAAGCATATCCCCAATAGATATTACTGTCGCCACCGGATACCCTGATTTCTTCTTCAATAACTTCTTTGAGTATCCCTATTTTTTGCACATCACCCGATAGATTATCTGCAATTGTTTCTGCCCCCTTGATAAAAAGTTTTTCCTGAAGTTTATCGAACGGAATACCGCTGCGTATCCGATAAAACAGGTCAAGAATGCTTTCTAATCCCCAACTGCGATGTAAATAACCCTGGCTTTCTATATAAAGATAAGCTCTTTTCTCAAAAAGCCGCAGGATATTATCCTTAAATAAATCAAATGAAGGAGTTAATACAGAGAATTGTTCTGATTTTTTATCCACAACCAAGCGCGGGAAACGTAAATGCTTAAGCAGGCCGGCAGACGGAATTCTTTTCCGCCTATAAAAGCTTACAAGAGACAGGAAGCTAAGCGGCCACATACCCTGCTTCATTTTATCAGCCAGCTTCCCCTGTTTTTCTCTATCTTCGACAAACAACTCAACAAGAAAATCAACCTCAGCGGACAATAATTTTTTCTGATCCGCCCTCAGACCTCCTTCTCTCAGCCAGAAGGCGCTTTTAAGCAAATCTAAAACTGAAATATTATTTAAACTTTTAATGGGAAGAAGACTAATATCCAAAGATAATGCATCTTTGACTCTCTCCATTCCGTGCGAAGAAATAACCTCTGCCAACTCGTTTATCACGCCCTGCAGTTTAAGAACAGCGGAAAACATATCCTCTTCATCCTCTTTAGAATCGGGGAGGCTATAGACTATATAATTTAGAAGTTCCATTTCCTTTCTTAATTTCTTCATTAAACTATCTTTAAGCTCTTCTGCCTCCTCCGGATTATTTATACTCGATGAAGCATTTTTGTTCCTGCCGCCATTATCGTTACTGCCTCTCTCCTTCGGGCTGCCGGTGTTCTTATCAGTGCCCCTTTTTAAAATTGATTGGAGTTCTTTGCTTTTTCTTACTGCATTTTCCATAAAATTTTTATTAACCCTCAGGACATCCTGGGAAATATATTTTACTCTCGGTCCATATTCACGAACCAGATTCTCAAAGATGCCCTGCCCGATAAGAATCCTATCTACCCATTCGCTGCAGACCTCGTCATAATATTGTTTGATCTGGCTATACCTTCTCAAAATTTCCCCGAACCGAGTTCCGCTAAAGCCTAAAGCCTTATAAAGCCTGGGACGGTTAGGGCCGTATTTTAATATGGTTTCCCGCATTATTTTTTGTGTAATTTTTAAACTCTCTTCTTCATAAATTCTTCTAAGCGAATTATTCTCAACTAATATTCTCCCTAAATTTTTTGTATTCGTCTTTAGAAAATCTGTTAGTTTACGTTTATTGAAGCCGGATTTCCTTACCGCGCATCTAAATTCCTCCTCACCAATAAAAGGCAGACTGCGCCTGTTTCGAATACCTTTATTGCCGAAGCAGGTTTCACTCTCCGGGACTCTCTCCATCTCTACCTTTAACTTTCGCTTTATCCGGCGGATAGTATTATTTACCTGCGCCGGCTTGGCACCGACAATTTCTCCTATGTCGGCAGCAGATAACCCTTTTTCAAAATGAAGCATCCAGAGGCGCTTTTCATACCCATTCAAACGGGCTACCGCCTCTTTATAATCCAGGACCGCGCTCATATCGGAACACTCTCCTGTAAAATAATACGCCGCATCATTCAGCCAATCAGGATGAATAGAGACAGGGGGCATAATTATTGTGTTGTCTCCTGTTTTGTCTTCTCTTTCTCCGTAAAATACCGGCGCGCTATAAAAACCAAACCCGTTATTGTTCATATGTTGAAGGTATTCTGCCAGCTCTCTTGAGCTTAAATACACCCCGCAGGCCTTAAGATATTTTAATATCTCCTCCTGATCCGGTTCATGCATAAGCCGCTGGCGAAGGTTCATTCTTGCTTTTCTTATCGCTCTTGTTACTTTAGGGTTAAATCCCCTCCTGCCAACCTCACTTTGCTTTGCTGCTAATGCATATTTGACTTTCTGTATAAGATAAGCCATCCTGTTTGGATTCTTAGCCGGGTCGTAAGAATTCAAGGCCTTAACCAATCCAATATAGGCCTCGTAAAATTGGGCAGGGGGGATATAAATAGTATTTCGCACTTTTGTCCAGAATCTCTTTATTTCCTCTTTGGGAAGAGAACGCTTCCTTAAATTTATCTTTTGTTCAAGTGTCTCTTTTAAAATATTTAAAGAGCCATTATAAAAACAAGGGTATCTTTCCCTGCCGTTAAAAAACCCATATACTGTTTGTTTGCCATAGTTGTACTTAGACTTGATAGATTTATAGCTGTCTTTTTCAAATAAGTGAACTAATACGACATCTATTTTTTCCTTTCGAGAAAGTCTCCTGAATGCCTTTATTCTCATATCAGAAACTAAAGATTTGACAAAGATATAATAAGACTTATCTAAAGGAATAAGATAATGAATAAATGAGCCCCGAAAATGTTCTTGATACAATTCATCAACTATATTATCAATAAGGAGAGTATTGTTGTTTCGCAATATCCTTTTCTGTAAGAGACCCTTAGCCCGATAATAGGCGGAGTTGCCTGAGGACATACTGCATTTCTTGCTTAAAATAATACGCTTTGTTTCGCATTGAGGATTCTTTATCTTCTCATTCATAATCGCGACAGCCCATCCGGATATAAGTCTTTTCTCCTTAATATCTTTCCACACCTTCTCCAGCAAAAACTTGTAGTTATTCGGATAATGCTTTGATGAAAAAATGAAATCTACTATGTTCTTCTTTATATATTTTCTCAATTCTTTCAATATACCACCGGCTAAAATATCTCCTTCCGAAGCGTATTCCCTTATCCTGTTTTCAATCCGGCTGTAGAATCCTTCTACAGGCAGGCTCTCTTTCCTGCCGTACAACAAAATATTTACCTGAAGGAGAGATATTCCCAAAGATGCGGCAATATCTCTGTTCCCTAAAACTTTATCGGAATTGATAATCAATTTAAGGCATTCCTGCTCTTGTTTTCTAAGTCGCCCGTCTCTAAAAAGGCCGTCAACGATATCTGATAATTCCCGCCGGCTGAACTCGCCAGACTGGATAATTTCATAAAGCCGCTTTCTTAAGGGAGGAAGATTAAAAAAGATATTCTTTTCACGGGACGTCAGGGAAGAACTTACAGCATCCTTTCTAAACCCGGCGTTAACTCTTCCTGAATATCCATCCCACCTCCTGTTCGCCCCGCTGCTGGAGCCGGCCTTTCGAGCCAGCGGCGGGCTGTGGATGGATAAAGAAGAAAAGCTATCTCCAAAAGCTTTTCTTATTCCCTTAAGGAGAAGCTTGTTTACAACTTCTACCTGTGCCCCTGCGAGAACCACCTTATAAACCCATACAGCATCTTCATCCTTCATTCTTATGCACCCATGGGGTTGCATCAAACAATCAAAACAGTATTGAATATGTTTTTTAAACAGAGAAAACGTAGTCTGTGGACTTCCGATAACCGCATATATATCCGCTCCGATAAGATAATCAAAATCTGTCTTTTCTAAAACGCCTCCTATGTCAATAGGATAATGCCCTCCGCCTACGGCAGGATAATAAACGGTGAGATTCGGAGAATTGGAAAGCGACGAAAAACCATTTAAAATTCTTTGGGAACTCCTGCCTCCTGCCACGCTGCTTGAGGAAATATCAGGCGGAGAGGCTGTTATAACCCATATATGCCCGTGTAACGTGCGCAAGCTGCCATAGTAAAAGAAAACATTTATATTTGATA
>QMNG01000016.1 GCA_003647645.1 candidate division Kazan bacterium
CATTAATATAATAACAAAATTGCCGAAGATAAAATTTAGTTTCTGATATAACAAAATCGGCAATTTCATCAGCATTTTTAGCTATATAAGGAAAAATTATTTTTTTAATATCAATCGCCTCTTGCTCCTTCATAAGAGGAAGATCAAGATTTTGCAGCATAGAATTTATTTTTTCGAGAGACTTTGTTATCTTCGTTTTATTTTTCCTTTTATTTTTGAGGGGTGAGAGGAGAAATTAAAAATTAATTAAAAGATTTTACTGTTCCATCTTTCAATACATATGATCCATAACTAGCTTCTTTAGCTATTGAACAATTAATATTAACAGATGCAGTCGATGTATAACTAGTAGATGTAGTATCAGTTGTATATGTCACTAAAGGGGGGTTATATTCTATTTTATAAGGATAGAACCATCTATCCCAGTAATGATTGTGATGTTCAACAACCTTTTCTTTCTCAACAATAATTACAGAGGTATTTCTAGCCTCTTCGTCTTTCTTCTGACGTTCCTCGATAAGATCAAGCCGTCCATCTCTGATATTTTGAATATCCTGTTTCAAAATTTTTATTTCTCTACTTAGTTTATCACGTTCTTTTTTCTTTTCTTCTATTTTTTCCAAAGTGCTTTTTATTGCACTTTTTATAATCTTGATTTGTTCTTCTTTTTTTTCTTTCTCAAGCTCATTTTCAGCCTGCTTGACTAGGCTTTTATCTATTTTTCCCATTTAATTCTCCTTTTATATTCCCTCCTCTCACTCCTTATAAAGGTTCCTTATCTTATTTTCTATTTCTTTCATTTCTTCTTTAATGTAACTCATCATATTGTTCAAAAAAATCATTCTTTTATGCAATTCTTCAATTTCTTTTTTCCAATTATAATTAAGATCTGTTTCTATTTTACATTACCCCATCAAAGTTTGAGAGTTATCCATTTATCGCTTTTTCCCATCTTTCTTTGTCGTCTTTAACACCACTCGATTCATCTCGCCAAGGATATACAATATAACCATAATTCTTTGAATTCCAGAATTCAACTTGTTCTTCTGGATTTGGTCTTCTTAAATGATACTTTTCTGTCCAATGAGCCTGCAGGACGGGTATAATAGGGACTTTTATCCCCTTCCATTCTTTCTCCAAGCAGCGTTCCATTTCCTCTGTTTCTTTCCCTTCTTCTATAAACGTTGCATAGGGATAACAGGAAAGCATTACAAAGTCTAATTTTGTATTAATGAATTTTATCCACTCAGCCTTCCCACCGTACCCACATCCTATATCTCCACCGCAAAGAACACAGCCAATAGGTTTACCCGTCTTACCTCTTAAGATTTTTACCCATTCTTCCATCTCATCAATATCTTTCCTTCTACAATCAGGTTCATCCAGCAGGCAATATGCAATCACAGAATTTTCTACTTCAGAGAGTAAATCTTGAGGAAACTTATATTCAGCGATAATTTTCCCACCAAGTTGAGCATACTCTTTAATAAATTGTTTCTGGCTGTCATATCTATATCCGTAAGGCAATAAAACATTAAATCCCATATCCCAAATCTCTTTTGCTGAAGGAATAGGATTAAGTGTCAGAATTCCTTTTACCCATTTATATGGATTAGGTTCCGGCTCAGGCTCAGGTTCAGGTTCTTCTTCATTGATTTCATTGATCCTTCTTTGAATTTTATCCAGCAAAATAATTACTTTTACTATTTCCAGAATGCTCCATCTATTATCTTCCTGAGCTTCTTCTATCGCTGTTTCAAGCTGAGGTAAAAGCACTTTGATTTTTTCATCATCAGCATATTTTTTAAAACCTTCTATCCTTTCTTTTAGATAATTAGCTATAACAGGATCGTTCTTACTAATAAGGTATATAGCTAATAAAATTAAAACTATCCAAACAACATTCATGTTTCCCCCTTTTTAAAAACCAGGAAGAATAGACGAATTGGGCCTTTTTTACAACAGACTCGTAAGTCTGTTTTTTCATGTCCAATTTATGAAGTATCCCAATTCTACGCTTTCCTGATTTATATTTCCTGTGGACAACTGGCTTACATCCAGCTTATTTTACCCTTCCGGCAAAATGTTGACACAGGGCTTACATATGGAGGAAGCCGGTAACGATCCGGCGTCCGTGGCATAAAATATTAAATCATTCTACATATATAGTCTATTTTAAAAGTCATTTATTCCCCTAAAATAGACAAAATAGGAAATAAACTATCAAGGAATAAATTCGTTTTATTTCTGCCTTGCCAGAAATAAAACTATCTTTGATTTTATGATATCTTATCTGTTCTCCAAAGATTAAGAACAGAAAGACATTTCTAAACCAGAGATTCCTCTAGTTCTTTGTCGAGACCCCATAATTCAAGAAGGTCTTCAACATAAAGTGGTTTTTCTTTGGCGTTTATTTTTTAAGCAGTTTTTCAAGGAGCTTAACCTTTAATATGCAGATTTAATATTTTATACCCGTCGAATCCAATTTTCCCCCTTATATAATAATATAGACTTGTTTATGCTTTTCCTTAAAAGGGATTCAAATATGTTTTAGACGGTGAAAAATACTGCGGATGCTCGGTTCCGCTTAAAGAATGTAATACAAGTTCCCCTTTTTCTTTAAAATATTCAAACCATAAGGGATATATATATTCTACCAAAGATAAAGCTCTTTGTGCCTGTAAAGTAAATCTGGGTGCTAAGTAATAAACGGGATAATGTACAGAAAATTTTTCTTCCAAACTTTTAACAGTTCCTAGAAAACTGCCTATAAAATCGGCTCTGCGCAAATAAGGACTAACATTTAGGCAATATACATACTTATTATCTGTAAGAACTAAATCTATTGTTGCTCTAGGATCATAATGAGGCAAACTGTAATTCTCATACAAAATATCTGTTCCCGGAATAATTTGCTTATAAATATTTTTACAGCATCTGACCAAATCGCTATGAGCGTGTTCCAACCGTATAATATGTTTATTTTCTTTATGCAGTTTTTCAAGTAAAATACTATCCTTTAATCTTTCTTTATTTCTATGCCCCGTTCTTATCCAGGCATAACAATTAGTCTGTAGTTCTGGATGTTTTAGCGCATATGCTTTTAAAAATTGAATAGAATTATCTAAATCTTCAGCCATTCTTATATTGCGAACAGCTAATGTATAATCCAATTTATTTATCTCCTTTTATATTCGCAAGTCTTTGTTTCGCTATTTCACAATATTCTTTGTTAATTTCATAGCCTATATAATGTCTTCCTAACTGCCTACAAGCGACAGCAGTTGTTCCTGAACCTATAAATGGATCAAGAACTATGTCTTTTTCTTTACTGCTCATTTCTATAAATTTTTTAATTAGTTCAACTGGCTTCTCTGTTGGGTGTTTTCTTTTTTTTACCCTAGCATAATCCAAAATATCATCGCAATAACCATTAAGTTTATGTAATCCCTTACTACCAAAAAATATCATTTCATATCTAAAACCGTAATTTGACCCCATCTGGAGTCCACTGTTTCTTTGCTTATCCCAGATTATTAAGTTATGCATTTTGAAGAACATCTGAAAACGATGCAACCAACTATCAAGCATTTTGAATGATGTAAAAATATAAATTGCTCCTTTCTTTTTTAAAACACGATAAAATTCTGGAAGTGCGTAATCAAGGCAATTAACTAAATCTCCAATCATGTAAGGCTTATTTTTTTGTTTATAAGCAATCCCATATGGTGGGTCGGTAACTATCAAATCAATACTCTCATCGGGTAATCTTTTCATTCCCTCTAAACAATCTTTATTATAAATTACATCAAGCTTCAAATCCAAACTCCTTCTGATAAATTGTTGTTTGTAATCGTTTCTTAGCTATTTCATAATATTCTTTATTTATCTCGTAGCCTATATACTGCCTATTTAACATTTTTGCTGCTATTAAAGTTGTCCCTGAACCTGCAAACGGATCGAGTATTATATCACCTTTTCTACTTCCTATAGTAATAAGATAGCTCATAAGTTTAATAGGCTTTGTAGTAATATGAATATTTCCTTGTGCTTTTAATGATGTTCTTTCCTTAGTTTTTTTAAATATTCTTTCTTCTTCTTGTCCAAGCCATTCCCACCTTTCTTTATTTACTTGATGATAACCAAAATCAGAATTATCTTTTTCCCAATATAAATTTTCGCATCCTCTATTTTTCTCAGACTTACTCGCTTTTGATACTATTAAGAATGGGAATATTTTCTTAACATTTTCAGGGAGATGTTTTATTTTCTCCTCCCACCAAGCATTAAGGGAAAAGTATCGGGAGAATGAACCTGAGTTGGAAGTTCTTTTTATTTGTTTTCGCTCTTTCATTTTATTCCCAAATATACTCATTGCTTGTGATTTATTTTGCCCACCTTTCCAATTTTTCCCATCATTCAGCACATCGTCACTCACTAAGATATTCGCAGGGAAGCGGCCTTCTTTTGGGCTCCATCCGCCCCTCATTAATCCTTTGCCTCCACCATAAATCTTCTGAGGAATAGTTTGTTTTACTATGCTATTGGGAATATCATTACTGCCTCTATATGGTATTCTCCCATCATCCAGCCAGGTGATCCCCTTTCTATTTTTGAGCGCCTGGCCAATATAAGTTTTAGTTTCAAGTGGCTTCATCGCTACAAGGATAACTTCAAGAGCAGGTTTGGGTTGGAATCCTGCGTATGAACCGTCAAGAGCTTTTGCTTCTTTTGAATCATCTTTGTTAATAATTGCTTTCTTTTTATCGACCATTTTTGATATGTTCATCGCTTTGGGGAAGCCGCTCGCATATACCCAGTAAATTGAAGTAAAGCTAACATCAAATCCTGCATCTTCTAAACTAACAATCATCCTTGATAAACAATCTTGGCGAGGAATGCATATTACAAAAGCAAAGGCACCAGGTTTTAATATTCGTAAACATTCTTTCCAAATAGGAGTGAAAAATTCCATCATTCCTCTAGTATCTTTTTTCATTGAGGGACGAAGCCAGGTTACTACTTGTGATTTAAGAGGACTTTTTCTGGTAAATGTGTCCCAATTTTTACCCATAAAGCCAATTCCGTTAATAGGGCGGGTCTGTGCAAATTAAATCAATTGAGTTATCTGGTAAATCTTTCATACCTGACAAACAATCTTTGCACATAACCCGCCCCACTGGTAAATTATTCATTATCTTTTATCACCTCTTTTATTTCTTTCTGGCTTTAAAATTTATAAGAATATTTTTAAACCTATTTTCTACTTTCCCCACTAAAAGAAGAATTATTAAACTTGTCAATCCCGAAAATTCCCTTATAAACAGTCACCCATTGAAAGAAAATCGCAAAACCTGTACTTAGATATAATATTACTCTTTTCACTTTATCCTCTCATCAAAGGATATAATATTCTCTTTTTCTATTTTTAATTTTTCATATCTGCGCTGGGCAAACTTCTGTAAAGATTTATACTGATTAGCCCTATCTTTCAGTTTCAATTTCAAAATATATAAGTCCTGATATAAATCAAACATATCCTGTTTATTACTAGAATACTTGACAGCTAAATGGAATAGCTGTTTATCCTCCATTTTAATATCAAGCCATTCAGATCTCATATATATATTATAGCATATTAATTAAATAACCATTACAAAAACCTTTGAAAATGTAGAACTGTAAGCCATTAATGGCTTAGAATCAGGAGTAAGCTGTTAAAGGATTACGAAAAAAGTAATAGGGTTTTTGGGATTTTGGGGATTAGGGTTTTGGAGGGTTTTGGAGGGTTTTGGGGAGATTGAAGATTGGGGGACGGGGTTGGAAAAGTGCCCCACGGGGATTTTTGAATACAATGCTTGCTTTCACGCATCAAAAAATAGCGGGGATAGTTTATAAAAGCAAAGCAATAGCAATCTTTTTGCCAACCTTGTAAATGCTTTGTTATTCTTACTTTCGGGCATTCTCAAAAAATCATTTTTATTATAACTTTGGTATAAAAATTGCTATACGATTTTGCTATTGCTTTACTATCCTTGCTTTTGAGACTTAATAAACTTTTTATTTAAAATATCTAAAAATAACCCTCAAATTATAGATTAATCCTATGTTTGATTTATTTTTAAATTTTATTATAATGAAAGCGATTTTAGATCTTTGACAATTTGGAGACTCCCTTTTATGGGGTTGTAAGCTTGAAGGGAGAAAAACGATGGCAAAGAATAATAAAGCTAAAAATAATAAAGGTAATAACAAAACTAAAGATATCTTTGACTTCATTGAAGTTAAGGATGTCTCCCATAGTGGTAAGTCTTCTTACCACTCCATAGACAACCTTCTAACCCTCAAACAAGCGATGAAGGTAAAGGGTTGGGAGAAGAAAGCTTTCAAAGTCAAAGACTTCTTGAGAATTGTTGGTTACAAGAAGTCTTATGAAGAAGAAGGGGAGACAGACCCCTCAAAAAGATTAATATCAACCCTTAATTCTCCCATAAGTGAAGAAGTGGTAAAAGATTACGAAAATCATATTGAGGGGAGAATTGCAGGACTAAAAAGAATATTAGATAAGAAAGGGTATTTAAAAGAAGGGTTGAATATAGGGACGAATAGAAAGTTAGTTTATTTAGAAGTAACTAATTAATTAACTAAAAATAAAATAAAAGCTTACAACCCCATAAAGGGGAGAGAGAGGATGAAAGTATTTAAAACACTACAAAAGCAGGCTTGTAAATATGCTAAACCTTGTAAAGTTAGGTTTAGACAACCTTTCTTTACAAGGGGTAAAAAAAAGAAGTTATCAATCCTCTCCAAAGAAGGATTGATAACGCTATTAGAAGAAAAAGATCGCTGAAAAGCGATCTTTTTTTTTGCTGATTTTTTGATTTAATATTAGAGTATAGAATTAGATCGGGATTTTCAGAATCCCAAACGACTTTTTATCAGTCGGGAATTCTGAAAGTCCAAAAAGGAGAAAAAGATGACAGTAAAGAAGTTGTATGACATGTTGGAAGCCAGGCAGCGTCGCCTGGCAGGGCAAATAGCTACAGCCCAAAAAATGGGCAATTGTAGCTGGGTATTAAAAAATAGCATAGCTGAAAACTATGCTATTATAAAAGATTTAAAAGAAAAAATCTCCGATATGACTGCCCAAAGGGCAGTTATAGGAGGAGAGCTATAATGAAAGTAAGATTAGATGAGCTTGGCAGGGATAGAGCTGAGTTCGTCTCGGCTATCGGCGAAAAATATGAGCTACGATGCTGGGACCACTTTGGATGTGGAAAGTGGGCTGGTCCCGGCAAGATAATAGAATTAGATATAGATGCTTGCCTGCAATGCGCAGCAAGCATCGAGAAGATAGGAGAATAAGATGGATTATAAGGCTGAAGAAGAAAAAAGAAGAGAAGAACGGGAAAAGGACAAAGCGTTCTTTTCCCAAAACAGAAAGATAAAAAACTATAAAAAAGTCAGTCTTGCAGAATTGCAGGGGCTGGCTAAAAAATATAGATCTGGGGGAGCTGATTAGCTTCCTTTTATATTTATTTGTTTGTTTTTTGTGAAGGGCAGGCTGAAACAGTCTGCCTTTCGCAAAATCCAAACAGAAAGGAGGTGAGTATAATGGAAAAAGAGCAGGCATTAGAGGAGAGAAGCAGAAGGCTTAGCCTTCTTGACCAGGCTATCCGAGAGGAGAGGCTGGTCATCAACTGGGATAAAATCCCAGGGAAGGATAAGCTGGAAAAGATACGGAATGCGAGAGTGTTCTCGCCTCTGAGTCTGCGTCTCCTGGTGGATTCATATGACAAATGGGAAAGCAGGGGGCGCGGGAAAATCAGATTTTAAGGAGGTGATGAAAAAGTGGCTGAAGCTACAATAAACATAAAAGTTAGCTGGAGGGAGGCAGGGCTGATTTTGAAAGCTCTGGAAATAGTTGCTGGGCTGCAAGATTCAAAGCCCAGCATAAATGACAGATATGAATTCAGCCGACTGGCAAAACAGTTGGCTAACAGGAAGGAGAAATAAATGGATCTGGTGGAATTAAAAAGCAGGACTTCTTCGCAGGAGAAATTCCTACGAAGGCTGTTGGAAGTTAAGGCAGACAAATTCAGCCTGCCTGCCGATATGATGAATAAGATGGGGATAATAGATCTGGAAGATACCAGACATTCCATCGGAAAGCAGTTAGGATATATCTATCCTTTTTTCATTGCCTACAGAAAAAAGGATAGAATTGTCTTTGAGCGGAGACTACAGAATCGGGAGCTGGGATGGAAATCCAAATCCATTATAGGGATCTGTGAAAAATGTGGTCAGAAATTTGCTTATGGCAGTGGCGAAGGTCAGTGCCAAAGCAGATTTCGCAATAAAGCACAGCAAATAAATGACAGTGTCTTGCTGTGCGATGAGTGTAAAAAGGAAAAGGCTATTAAGCTGTATGATGGAAATATATACAGCTTGGAGCCTGAAAGACCTGCAAAGAAAAGGATCATGATAGAAGCTGTGGATATTGGGGAGGTGATAGGATGACAGAAAATGTAAAAGAACAGTTGAAGAAGGAAGGGGAAAAGATAGCGAGAAAGAGCTGGTTCCAGGAGATGGAACCGGTTCAAATTAAGATAGTAGACAGGAAATGGAAAACCAAAAGGGGCTGGTATGAGTGGAGAAAAAAGGTCTGTTATATATCTGGACGCCAGCCGATAAAAGATATTATAGAAACAGTTTACCATGAGCTGGCGCATCATGTGGAGTATCAGCATGCTCCAAACTTCTTTAGAAGAAAAGGTGTGATGCACAGCCGCAATTTTAAAATTATTTATTACAGGCTACATAGCAATATTCCACTACAGAAAGTAATTGAAGGTTTATATCCGTACGAACACAGCCGGGGATGGAAATGGAAAGATAAAAAGAAGACTGATATGCAGTGGATCCCTGGCAAAGAAAGGAGGTGAAAAATAAATGGAGAACAAGATTTTTCAGCTTCTTAAAGGAGAAACTGAAAAAATGCTCGCCACAAAAGAAGGCGAACTGGGAATAAAGCTGAGCGAGGAGGAGAGGACAAGATTGGCAAATATAGTAGCAGGGAGGATATACGGAGAGTGGGTAGGTGAGTTGCAGATGAGCCTTAGGGATTTATTAGTCAAAAAGGTAAAAGAACTGAACAGTTAGATAGTAAAAAAGGAGATAAAACAATGAAAGAAGGATTTATAAGAAAAAACTTAAAAAAGCTGGTGGAGATAGGGTTAAGAGATATCGAGAGAAAAATAGGAATAAGAATAGAGGACGAAGAGATGATAGAGCTGACTGCAGAGAGGGTATACCGAGAGATGGTATACCAAATCAAAGTCAGTTTAATAAATGAAATAAATGAAAAGAGGAAGGGAATAGATAGAGCATAAAAAAAACAGGAGGATAAAATGAGAGAAATTAACTCTAAGTATGGGAAGAAGTGGTTGGTTGAGGATGGAGATTTCTCCATCACCTCTCTGGAAGATGGCAGAGAAGAATGGAGAAGAGGCGAATTAGTTTTGTCCGTTTACTGGACAAAGCTAAAAACGGACAAGGGCAGAACACTTGCCCTTGTAGATGGAGAAAACCTGGATGGTCTTGTTGGACTTTCCAGGGGAGAGGATGGATTCCATATCGGGACTCCTTTCTTTGCTTTCTCATCTCGG
Organism: candidate division Kazan bacterium; assembly: GCA_003647645.1. Lineage (GTDB taxonomy): Bacteria > Patescibacteriota > Kazan-3B-28 > Kazan-3B-28 > Kazan-3B-28 > B79-G16. Next base: position 9,669 of record QMNG01000016.1, read on the forward strand.
CTGTATAACGAGATGACGAAAGTAAAAACCGAGAACGGCTGGGTTACAAAATACCTGGCCGAAAAGGAAGGGAGGTAAAAATGAGGACAGAAGAAAAACAGAAAGTTTTTGCTGATGTAAAACAGGTAAAATATTCGTCTATCCCTGACTCAGCTCCTTTCTGGGTTAGCTGGAGAGACGAGAAAAACCCAGAAGAGCTGATTATTCTGGGTTTCAAAGAACGAAGTAATCCTATTTGCTTTGCAGCCTATGGTTTGGAAGGAGCCCTACCTATTTCTGCCTACATTGAAGAAATAAGCAGGGTTCTATATGATATGCAGGTCAACCCAGAAAACCCAGCATTTCTTTCATTTCGAGAGGCAATGCTGTGGTTAATTTTAGCACAGAAAAAAGAAAAGGAGGAATTACAGTGAGACCAAGGGAAGGAATATTTATCAGGATTTATAGAGGGGGATTTGTTGCCCTCTCGGTAGAACTATATGAGGAGCTGGGATCTCCGCAGTTCCTGGGAGCCCAGCTTAAGAATGAAGTTTTAGAAATTTGGCCTGCTCAACAGGACAGCTTTGAGCGGGTCAAAGTAAATTTAGGCAGAAAATTAAAAAATGGCAGCTCAATACGTCAGTTTCACAGCAGGCGGTTGAGCCGTATCAAACCTGGTAGATATGAAGTAAGAAATATAGAAGACTGGGCTGAAATCCCAGTCAAAATAAAATAAAAGGAGAAAAAGATGGCAATTAAGAGAGGACTGGTAAAAGAATGGGAAGGTGTAAAATTCCAGAACTTCCCGCTGGACGAGGAGAAGGAAACTGCGGGAAGTAAAATCTGGATCTTTGGTGGACGGTATTTTTCATTATTTGGACATTGGGCTGGGGTGAGCTATACAGGACGATATAGGTTTCACAGCCCTCGAGTCAGCATTAAAGAGATTATGGGAAAAACCTGGAATCTGAGAAAGATGAAAGAGAAAGTTCTAATCATTAATGCAAAAGGAGAGAAGAAGGAGATCGAACGAGAATATTTTTGTCTGGCAGAAGCTGAGAACCCTGAGCCTCGGTTCTATGCCTGTTTTATTGGAGGGTACTATAAGCGTACCCTCAGAGGCATAGGAAGAGACAGGAGTTATAGGCAATTCGTTGAAGGAGAAGCTGAAGTATTAGCAACCACAGAAAATAGCTGTAGATCTGGAAGATATGGGAATTATGCCAGTTTTATTATATCAGAGAACCCCCTTAAGATAGAATCAGAGGGGGTAGAATAAAGGAGAAAAAGATGAAAATAAAGATAATTTACGAGCAGGAGAACGATGAAGCTGTTTACACTATAGAAAGGGATGCAGACGGTTTCACTATCTACCCAGAAGGGAACACACATATTACTGTAATAGGCAGCAGAGGAACTGTAGATGAGATAACAGAAGAAAATGGAATAGACAGAAGAGTTATCTCTATTGAGGTAAGTTAAATTTTGAACGCAGAGAAATAGCTGGGTAGCAAAATGCCTGGCTGAAAAGGAGAGGTAAAATGACAAGAAAAATATTTTTAGGAAAGGTTTATTTCTCCTCTCGCCGTAGACAGATTATTCTTCTGTCCATTAAAAAAAATAGGATCATTGCAGGGGAGAAAGTATTTCAGAAGGAAATACAGGGGGAAAAATTCCCCTGTGAACAAATTGAGGAAAATCTTAGCGAAGAAGACAGATGGAAATGGGTTCCCTGGACGAACCTTTTCTATTTTCACTCGTCCTATGACTCTGGGGCTCATTACGACAAGTTTTATTCAGCTCCTGTCGTAATAGGTGGGGAGAAACAGGAGGATCTGATAGACATATACCAG
>QMNG01000017.1 GCA_003647645.1 candidate division Kazan bacterium
CATGATCCCTTTGCCGTTCTTTCTGGAGCCGTTCGATGGCAAGCTGCTGCGTGTGGTGATCGATTTCCTGATCGGGCAGGCGGTCTCAGCGTTCAACATGACCATCTGGGCGAAAGCTGAGGCAAACGCCTGAGCCGGGCGCCTACAACCTCCACAAAGGCGGGGAGCTTGTGGAAAGCTTCCCGCCTTTCTGCATCTTCGACAATCTTTCCGAGTGTTTTCCTTGACTTCACCGCCCCCCCGATTACCTTGGTGCTGCCATCGTAAGTAAAGGCATCTCAAGAACATATCAAAGGAGAGTGCCATGAGCACACCCAAGAGGCAAATCGGAGATCGAGTGATGATCACCGGTGGGCAAAACAAGGACAAGGTCGGCGTCATTGTCGACAAGGAACGCAGGGGTTGGACGGTCGAGCTGGAGGCCTGTCCTCGCGAAGGCGGGGAACGCACCCGCGTGACCGCATCCTTCCCCATGGTCGCGCTGGTGGAAACTACTTCCAACCAAGCACCTGAAACCACACCGACCCCGGAGCAACCCCAGCCGCAGCCTTCAGAAGCAATAGGCGCAGGCGAGGCGGATCCGGCGGCCGGGACCACGGCACGGTCTGGTCGGACCGACGACTCAACGGGTCAATCCATCCAAGGCAATGCGAGCGGCAGCGAGCCCGAGGACCTCACCAAGATGACGGTTAAACAACTGCAGGCGCTGGCGAAGCAGCGAGGCATCGGCATCGCCCGCACGAAGGACGACTTCCTCAGGATCATCAAGGAGAAGAACCCCGAGGAGGACATGGAGCGACTGAAGGGCAAGGTTCTCTTCGACCGGGTCAGCGAGCTGCACATCTCAAGGCTTCGGACGAAGGCTGACCTGGTTCGGATGCTCCAAGTATAATTCAATTTTCATCCTTCAATCACGAGGCGACTGGAATTCCAGTTGCCTCGTTGTTTGGAATTCGAACGCCTGTATATTATAATAAAGGGTAATATTAACCGATCATATCATTCGATCAATTGATTCAAGCACCCAGAAAATGGAAGGATTCGTATCATTCACAAGCGCCATTGGCACTAGCCTCTTCATACGTGCAAGATTGATTCAGACTGGAGACTCACCATGAATCGTTCGCTAAATCGCTTCCTCTTGGCACTTCTGACGATAGTAACCTCAATAATCTGGGGATGCGCCAGCGTCCCTAAAGAGATCGTGGAGCTGTCTTACACTATGGGACAGGACCTGGAAGTGTTGCAGATGTCGTATAGGTCATTAATTCAAGCACATTTCAATGGGCTTCGTGCACAAAGAGAGGATTTTTTGAATAATCACCTAATTCCCAAATTCATTGAGAATTATCTTTTTATTTATAAGACCACGGCATGAGTGTTCAACAGATTCAAGATTGAAGATTTTAGATTTTCCGGTCGGGGATAAGGCTGACAATACAGCAGAGACATGTGACTTAGCTGTTGTCCGGAGTTGAATCAGTTGGTCATATAGGCGCCCAGGTATTTGAGAAATATGGAAAGAGTGACTATCCTCGTTGTAGAGGACGAAGAGGACATCCTGGAGCTGGTGCGGTATAACCTCGCAAAGGAGGGATACCAGGTAATAAAAGCTAGGTCGGGTGAGCGAGCTCTGCAGCTGGCAACAAGTGAAGTACCTGACCTCGTCCTGCTTGATCTGATGCTGCCGGGTGTCGATGGCATTGAAGTCTGCCGCAGGATTAAAGGCAACTCTGCCACCCAGCATATCCCGGTGATAATGTTGACTGCAAAAAGCGAAGAGACCGACATAGTGGTCGGTCTGGAGCTCGGTGCGGACGATTATATCACTAAACCGTTCAGTCCGCGAGTCCTGCTCGCCCGCATCAAAGCCGTTTTACGAAGACGTATTCATCAGGATGTGGACGATCAGATTGACACAATCCACTATGCAGACCTTGTTATATCCCCGGATCGATTTGAAGTGATGCTTGGAGATCGACAGGTCGATCTGACTGCTACCGAGTTCCGCATACTTCTCCTTTTAGTCCGCCGTCCCGGTTGGGTTTTTACCCGTTCCCAGATCGTTGATGCTGCACGTGGGGAGGACTATCCGGTTACAGATCGTTCGGTGGATGTTCATATCGCTTCGCTTCGCAAGAAGTTGGGCTCGTCCGGGTATTTGATCGAAACAGTACGCGGCGTCGGTTACAGACTTAAGGCGCAACCATGAAGCGCAAACGACTGTTATGGCAATTGGTTCCAACTTACCTTGCTATTACATTGGGCGCTCTATTGTTGGTGGGTTGGCTTGCAGCAATCACTGTGCACCGATTTTACCTCTCGCAAACCGAAGCGGATCTTGAAGTCATAGCTCGATTAGTCAGACAGCAGATAAAGGGACGTTTTACAGTAGATGGCAAATCATCCCTCGACTCACTGAGTAAGGCACTAAGAAGGACATCGTCAACACGAATCACTTTCATCAACAGCATCGGCGATGTGCTGGGCGACAGCGATAAGGATCCTGCCGAAATGGAAAATCACTCCGATAGACCTGAATTCAAAGACGCAATAGCTGGACGAACAGGTGTTTCCATCCGGTACAGCACTACCCTGAAGAAGCGGATGATGTATTTGGCTATTCCGGTTGAATCCGACGTTGGTGAACCGGTGGGATTAGTTCGGGTTTCCATTCCGTTAACGACAATAAAGGACGCACTGGCTCAGGTCTATTCCGGCATCGCACTGGGAGGATTGCTCGCTCTCGTCCTTGCTGCGCTGTTCAGCTATATCGTATCCCGACGCATCAGCAACCCGCTCGTAGCTATGAAAGAGGGCGCACAACGCTTTGCTGCCGGCGAGCTCAGTCACAGGCTCACAGCTCAACGAGTAGAGGAACTTCACGAACTGGCTACAGCATTGAACAAGATGGCGGTCGATCTCGATGATCGCATCGGAACCATCATGAAGCAGCATCGCGAGCTCGAGGCTGTGCTGTCCAGTATGGTCGAAGGGGTGCTTGCCGTCGATATGAATGAACGCTTACTTAAGGCGAATCGATCCGCTGAAGAACTGTTAGGGATCGACTCTGTTGAATGGCAGGGTCGCTCCTTAACTGAAGTAATCAAAAACCCAGACCTGCAATGGTTCGTGTCCGATGTCCTGAGAACTCGACGCAAGATGGAAAGTGAAATAGTCTTGGGCGGCGATCAGTTCCTGCAGGTTCACGGAACGTTGCTTCACGATGCTGAGGAGCGTGAAATCGGCGCCCTCATAGTCATGAACGATATCACTCGCCTTCGCAAGCTGGAAAATATCCGAAGGGACTTCGCAGCCAACGTTTCTCACGAGCTGCGCACGCCGATCACCTCTATTAAGGGATTCGTAGAGACACTGCAGGATGGCGCAATCGAGGATCCGCAGTCAGCCACACGTTTCCTCGATATCATCGTCAAACACACCGACAGACTGAACGCCATCATCGAAGATCTCCTCAGCCTTGCCAGGATTGAGCAGGATGCAGAGAGCGATAGGATTGAGCTTGAAAACGACAGCGTCATGGAGGTTGTAACGACTGCTGTTAGGTTATGTGAGCAAAGAGCGAGTGAGAATGAAATCGCTATCGAAGTCAACTGCCCGGAGGATGTTCTTACGAACATCGCAGCTCCTCTGCTTGAACGGGCAATGGTCAATCTTCTGGATAATGCAATAAACTTCAGTGAACCAGGAGGCACGGTTCAAGTCGATGTCGAAAAACGAAGTTCTGAAGTCATCGTCGCCGTTAAGGATTCCGGATGTGGTATAGCGGCTGAACATATACCGCGTCTTTTCGAGCGTTTCTACCGTGTCGATCCCGACCGCAGCCGCAAGCTCGGCGGCACGGGTCTGGGACTGGCTATCGTGAAGCACATCGCCATAGCCCACAACGGACGGGTCAGTGTTGACAGCCAACCCGGACAAGGGAGTACGTTCAGGATTCATCTGCCCATTTAAGCCCAATATGGCTTTCGACCGACCTCTCCCTCAACATACTCCCGGCTTTATCCCCCTTTTCCCAAAAACAATCCCCCAAAAACGCCCTTAACGAAATCCTAACATTTCCCTAATACTCCCTTAATAATACCCTTGTTCATTACGCACAAAGCAAACCGAAAGAGGTTTGTATTAATCTCAAACAAACGAGGGAGAGTGAAAATGAAGACTAAGATTCTTCTAAGTTTAGCAATGATGGCATTAATCGCCATCCCGGTCTTTGCCCTCGCAGAGAACGGTTTCAAGGTCGAAGGTAAAGGCTATTTCTACTACCTTCATGATGCATCGAAAGGCGACGCTCAGAGCAATTCGTTCGACCTCTCAAGGATGTATATCGGCGCTAAGTACAAACTGTCCGATGAATTTATGGTGCGCTACCTGACAGACATCGGGCACCAGGATAAAACCGGCAAATTCGAGGCTTTCGCCAAGTACGCCTATGTCGATTGGAAGATCAGGAACAACCTCAATATCCTTATGGGTTTGCAGGGAACCAATAACTGGAAACAGCCTGAGAAAGCCTGGGGTTATCGTTCGATCCAGTATTCGCCGATGGAAAAATTCGGCAAGTATTGGGGTGATTGGTCGAAAGCTTACGCCAAGTACCTTATGAGCTGGGCTGAAAATCCTGCAACCAATACTACTGATTCACTTAAGCTGGTGCGCAGGCACGAGAACTTCACTACTGCCAGTCGTCACAAGATGGGCGCTTCGGCGGACATGGGCATTAACGTTAAATGTAAACCTTCAGATAACGCCTATGTTAATCTGATGATTCTGAACGGCTCTGGTTACAAGCACACCGAGGACGATATGTACAAGAACTTCCAGCTTCGTTCAGGTGTTTACCTGCTGGAAAAAGCCGTACATATCTCAGGTTACTTTGAGGTCGAGCCCTGGCGGAGTATCGACGAGAGCGGCGCGGAAAAGTCGTATATAAACACCCAGTGGGATGTGTTGGCATCCTACACGCAAAAAGATAAATTCACCCTGGGAGTAAACGCTAACTCAAAGCTGTTCTCTGGGATCCAGGAGATCAACGCAATGTGCTTCTCAGTGTTCGTCAACGCCTATCTTCTGCCGAAGAAGCTGAAGGCACTGGCGCGTTATGATATGTACGACACCGGCTTTAACGACGCCGATGTCAAACCTGGTGACAGCAAATGGGAATCGAACGGCGGTCTGTTTATCGTCGGGCTCGATTACGTAGCGCACAAGAAAGTCCACATCATCCCGAACGTTCAGATATTGACTTATGAGGATTCCGATGAGGATCCGGTCAATTCGGTGTATGTACATCTGCATTTTAAACTGTAATCAAGAATTTATGATGGAGGAAACAATGTCCAAGACAAACAAGTCATTACTGGCGGTGATACTGTTCATTGCTGCAAACATCGCAGGCGCCCTTCACGCCGGTCCGATAATCCACGGTGCAGGCGCCTCGTTTCCCTATCCGGTTTACTCCCAATGGGCGCATAAATACAACCAGATCACCGGCGTGAAGATAAATTACCAGTCGGTTGGATCAGGCGCTGGGATCCGCCAGATAAAGGCAAAAACTGTAGATTTCGGCGCTTCCGATGCGCCGATGAAAGCTGAAGAACTGGATGAATCCGGTCTGATACAGTTCCCTATGGTCATCGGTGGAGTAGTACCGGTGGTCAATATCAAGGGTATCAACCCTGGGGATTTACACCTCGACAGTAAGACACTTACTGAGATATTCCTCGGTAAGATTAAAACGTGGGATGATCCGGCTATAATAGCCCTCAATCCCGGCATTAAACTCCCATCGAAAGCGATCACCGTTGTGCATCGTGCCGACGGCTCGGGAACGACCTGGATATTCACACACTACCTGTCGGCTGTATCCTCCGAATGGAAGGAACGTATCGGCACCGGTAAGGCTGTTTCCTGGCCCGTCGGCGTCGGCGGGAAGGGCAACGAGGGCGTCGCATCTTACGTGCAGCGCATCAAGGGCAGCATCGGTTATGTCGAATATGCCTACGCTCTGCAGAACAAATTGTCCCATATACTTCTGCAGAATCGAGCAGGCGAATATGTCCCGCCATCTACGGAAACCTTCATGGCTGCCGCTGAGGGCGCGGATTGGGAACATTCAGCAGGGTTCTACGTAGTGCTGGTTGACCAGCCAGGAAAGAAGAGTTGGCCCATCACAGGAGCTTCATTCATCATTCTGTATAAAGAGCAGGATGATGCTGTTCACGCGGAAACGCTGCTGAATTTCTTCGATTGGTGTTACAAGCATGGGGATGAAATCGCAATCGGACTCGATTATGTACCCATCCCGGACAGCGTGGTCGAGATCATCAAATCCGCCTGGATTAAGGAAATCAAATCCAACGGGAAACAGGTCTGGCATTGACGTCAAAATGGTCAGGTAGTGTGCCGGCTGTCTGGGCTGTCTGGGATGTCTGGGATGAAAATTCACCCGATAGGATAATTAAACCTGTAGCCGGCGATAGGGTCTTCAGATGGATCACAGCGGTCTGTGCGGCGGCTATCCCGGTGTTGATGGCAGGGCTGGTGTGTGTGATGGTGTTCAACTCACACCTTGCCCTGAAGAAATTCGGTCTTGGTTTCCTTACATCGACTGCATGGAATCCTATCGCACAAGAGTATGGTGCTCTTAGCAGCATCTTCGGCACCGGTGTCTCGACCCTGATTGCCATGCTGATCGCAATGCCGATGGGTCTGGCGGTAGCGCTGTTCCTGGTTGAGTGGGCACCGCCAAAGGTTGAGGCGTTCTTCGGCACTGCGATTGAGCTGTTAGCTGCTGTCCCGAGCATAATTTACGGTATGTGGGGGCTGTTCGTGTTTGCGCCGTTTATGGCGGATCACGTTCAGCCACTTCTCGGGCGGTATCTGGGTTTCCTGCCACTTTTTAAGGGACCTCCAATGGGAATAGGAATGTTGACAACCGGGATCATACTGGCGCTGATGATTCTTCCCTTCATCAGCTCGGTGTCGCGTGATGTCTTTAAAATGGTTCCGTCGGTTCTGAAGGAATCAGCTTATGGTCTTGGCGCGACTAACTGGGAAGTAACCAAAGGTGTAATCTTGCCTTATGCCCTTCACGGGATAATCGGCGCCGGTTTCCTCGGGCTGGGACGAGCCCTGGGTGAAACGATGGCGGTCACATTTGTCATCGGCAACAGCCACCGATTATCGGCATCCCTGTTCGAGACCGGCAATTCAATCGCTTCCACGCTGGCAAATGAGTTCACCGAAGCATCGGAGCCGCTGTACCTGCACGCGCTGGTTGCGCTTGGGCTGGTGCTGTTCCTGATTACGGTTACTTCTCAGATTGCAGCACAACTCTGGCTGCGTCACATCATCAAGAAGGCTGGGGGGAAGTGATGCAGTCCTGTTCTCTGAAAACGAGAAAGGCTATCGACCAATCGGTAAAAGTAATAGCCTCGTTGAGCGCTGTAATCGGGCTTATCACGATTGTCTGGATACTGTTGACAGTTACCGGCAGGGGTATCGGCGCATTGAACCTCAAGTTTTTCACAGAAGTGCCAACTCCACCCGGAATCCCCGGCGGTGGGTTAGTCAATGCCATTGTCGGCACAGTAATAATGACCATCATCGCCGCGGTTATTTCTTTACCGATCGGTCTTCTTGCCGGAACTTACCTTGCTGAAATTGGTAAGGGGACACGTTTTGCTGAAGTTGTCAGGTTCGTAACCAACATTCTGATAGGCGTGCCGTCGATCATCGTTGGTATCTTCATCTATGCCTTATTAGTTGTGCCGATGCGTGGCTTTTCGGGGTATGCGGGTGCCGTCGCACTGGCGGTAATAATGCTACCCATCGTGGTCAGGACGACAGAGGATATGTTGAATCTTGTACCCGATTCACTGCGGGAGTCGGCTCTGGCGCTGGGAGCGTCGCGTTGGCAGGTAACCCTGAACGTCGTCTTTCGCTCTGCAAAGCGAGGCCTTCTGACAGGTGTCCTGCTGGCGGTAGCCAGGGTCAGCGGTGAGACTGCGCCCCTGCTGTTCACCGCCCTTAACAGCGCATACTGGTTCAGCAGTCTGAAAGAACCGCTGGCAAATTTGACTGTAACCATTTTCAACTATGCGATGTCGCCATATCAGGATTGGCAGCAGAAAGCTTGGGGCGCGTCACTGCTGATTACTGTCGGGGTCCTGTTCTTAACCATAACAGCGCGTTTGATTATGAAAAGACAAGGGAAACAACTATGAACGAAACGATCTCAACAAAGATTAAGCAAAATCTGGATCGTTCACTGTTCAATCGAAATGAAGAATCTGTTGTAAACAGTTCGGGCGGAAACCACTCAACGGTAAAACTGGCTGTGCGTAACTTGAATTTCTTCTACGGTGAACACCAGGTCCTTTTCGATAACAATATTGATATACATCAGAAACAGATTACCGCAATAATCGGTCCGTCCGGCTGCGGTAAATCGACTCACATCAGAACTTACAATAGAATCTACGAACTATACCGGAACCAGCGTGCCGAGGGTGAAATCCGGATGGGGGGGCAGAATATACTCGCACCGACGGTTGACTCGACTCTGTTAAGGCAGCGTATTGGGATGATCTTCCAGAAACCGAGTCCGTTCCCTATGAGCGTTTTCGATAATATCGCTTACGGGCTGAGAATTAATACTAATAGTAGGGGCAGCGAGCTGGCTGGATGTGTCGAAGAAACACTCCGACGAGTAGCTCTCTGGGATGAAGTCAAGGATAAGCTCTGGGAACCCGGCACCGATCTTTCAGGCGGTCAGCAACAGCGGCTCTGCATCGCTCGAGCTATTGCAATCAAGCCGGAAGTACTCCTGATGGACGAACCATGCTCAGCGATTGATCCTATAGCCTCAGCCAAGATCGAGGAATTGATGCTTGATTTGAAATCCCATTACACGATAGTAATTGTAACTCACAATATGCAGCAGGCGGCGAGGGTATCGGACTATACAGCGTTCTTTTACCAAGGGCACATTATCGAGTTCGGTGATACCAAACAGTTATTCACCAATCCACAGCATCAGCAGACAGAAGATTATATCACAGGTAGATTTGGATAAAGGAGGAATAAATTATGGAAGTTCACTTACATCGGGAAATAGACAGGTTGAAACGAAGGATACTTTCCCTGGGCGCCGAGGTTGAGAATGCTTTAGGCAAATCCGTTAAAGCCCTCAAGAAATGGGATATCGAATTAGCGCGCAGTGTGGTGAAATATGATTCCGAGATCGACAGAATCGAGGTCGAGATCGAAGAGGAATGCCTGAAAATACTGGCGCTTCATCAACCGGTTGCTATAGACCTACGTTTCACTATCACTGTTCTCAAGATCAACAACGACCTGGAGCGAGTTGCCGATCTGGCGGCTAATATGGCTGAACGTGTCCTTTACCTGAGCGGTAGACAAAATATCCAAATCCCGGAAAAATTGACAATGATTGTCAGTATGGCTCAGTCGATGTTGAAGCGTAGCTTGGATGCTCTGGTCAACCTGAACACTGATCTTGCTCGTGAAGTTATCAACGATGATGATATTATAGATGAACTACATACTCAGATGTACGATTATGTTCAGGAAAAGATAAAAAAAGAACCTTCTATGGTTGACTGCCAGATAAACCTGCTTTCAGTTTCGCGTTATCTTGAACGTATTTCCGATCTTGTGACAAATATCGCCGAAGACGTTATTTACATGGTCGAAGGTGAAATCGTAAGACATCGAATGTAACGACTTGTAAATTAGATATTAATAAACTGTAAATTCAAATGGTATATCTGATTTTACGTCTTCATTAATACTGGAAGCGGGGTATGCACACCTTGCACGATTTCGCTAAAAATCCGCCAAAAAGACAGAAAACCGGTCGAAATGGCTTGACCGGTCTTCTTTCTAACTGCGCCCGGCAGGACGCACTCACTTGGAGGTGCAAGTCCCCTACAGGCCCAACAGGGGGAACTGTTTGCCTGACAGCAAGGGTGTCCATCGCGAGGTGGAATCTAAAGGAAGCCGCAGGCAAAGCACTGGCCTGACGAACAGAAATCGCATATGAGGTGTTTATACTGGACGAGAAGGCCAATATCTTCAAAATCCGGTACCTGCACGGAAGGCATGGGCATATATGCAGCGGGCATAAGTATGAAGAAGGGTACCCATTACTCGGGGATGTCTGTTTACCTGCCAAGTGCTACCATCATCATGGTTAGGCAGAGGTCAAGTTAGGACATAGTCGGTTTTTAGCCCAGTCTGAACTCCACAATGGGGATTATGAGCAAGGGCATCATGTGTAAGTTATCTTGTTTCGTCTGGATAATAACTATTTTGGGTCACTACTGTCTCGTTAAGGATTTAAGAAATTCGTATAACTAAAGTATATATCAAGAGATAATCGCCCTGAAGACTATTTTCGATTTGAAATCGTGTGTAGATTCAGGTCTTCCTTCTTCTA
>QMNG01000018.1 GCA_003647645.1 candidate division Kazan bacterium
AGAATCTACAAAGAGGTCTTGAATTCATGATATAAACCGCTTATTTAAAATGGAAATATTATTTGTAATAGACTACCTAGTGCTGAAAACTGGCGGGCCTCGGTTTCTTATTAGCGTATTTGATATCTTATCAAAAAACGGCTATAGAATTCACATAATAACGGGTTACGTTGAAGATGATATTTACAAATATTATAAGAATTTTGATATTCACGATCTAGGAGTATATAATTATGAATGCGCTCCACTTCTTTCCACCCAACCTGTAAACGTCATAAAATTTTTGTTGAACGCTCAAAGGGCCGTTAATCGACTATCTAAAATCTTGAATATAGATCTAATACACCTCAACAGCCACATACCAGTGTTATTATCATATTCATGTGCGTTCACTATGTCGACACCAATCGTGTGCTCCATTCATCATTTAGAAAACATAAATCAATTTACTACACTTGTGGGAAGAATGGGAAAAGTGATGTTTCAAGATATGTTCGAGATAAATGCTCCATGTGCTGCTATTCATGTCCCGTCAGAATATGTAAAAGAAGAAATTAAAAAGCATCGTATTTCTAGACAACCGCCAATAGTAGTTATCCCTCCAGGAATTGAAGTAGAGAACTATTTTCGATTGTCTAGGAAGATCGAGGAGGGACTGTTTGTCATGATAGGACGTTTAGAGAAAAGAAAACACTATGAACATGCCATTACGGCTTTCAGGACGGTGGTCAAATACAAACCTAATTATAAATTGATTATAATTGGAGAAGGCCCGCTAAGACATGAATTAATACGGTTAATTAAGAGATATAATCTTGAAACTAACGTTTTTCTACTAGGCTCGGTAGATGAAAAAACGAAGCTAGATTTGCTTTCAAAAGCGGAGGCTTTAATTCATCTAGGCTATCCGGAGGGTTTAGGCATATCTGTCCTCGAAGCACTGGCAGCGGGTGTGCCAATCATAGCATATGACGTACTTCCGCTTAATGAGTTAGTAAAGCATGGCATAACAGGTGTCTTGGTGAGAAAAGATGATATAATGCGGTTGGCTAAGGAAATAGCCAGGTTTGACAGGCATTTTTTTAATCAGGAGATCCTAAGAGCCGCAGTCAAAAACTATGACATCAATATAATTGCAAAGAAATTTGTCATGCTATATGATATGCTTGCATGCTATCGAAAAATAGGCCGATGAATATCCTATACGTACATCCCGTAAATATTAATTACCCTGGTGGCTCGGAAAGGTTGGTAGTAGAATTACTCACCAGGTTACGCCAACGTGGTCATAAGGTCGGAGTTTTGCACGCCAAATGGATACCTCACACATATGAAGTTTCAGATAATTCATCTGAGCTCTTAAGAAATGATATCAAGTTGTATGAATGTAACTGTGTAAAGTTTAAAAGAGGTTTCCCCATAGTAAATCCCAGTTATATCATAAAGCTTTCGAAAAATTATGATTTGCTGTATATCTCTGCATACGCTCCCAATGAGCTTCTAATATATACATTGAGAAAACTTAGAATGTTAAATTTGCCTATTATCGCGGTTTTTCATAACATGCTAGAACCACATATAGATTCTTTACACAAGCTCTACATGGCACCATATGTAGTTGCGTATAGAAATTTTGACAGATTACACGTACTTAATGAATTTATGTATAATCTTTTTGTAAAGCGATACCGAGTCGATAAGAGTAAAGTCACATTAATACCAAATGGCGTCGATACTACGTTCTTCAAATTGCTAAGCGATACTTACTCATGCGAAGTTTTTACAGTTCTTTATGTCTCACGGCTTACAAGAGAAAAAGGTATTGATGTATTTTATAAGATTGTATCGACATTTAATAAGCGGTGTAATGAACTAAAGAAACATGTTATATTTAAGATCGCTGGGTTCGGCCCTCTTGTACATTATATAAAAAAGCTGACCAACCTGTACGATAATGTGCTATATCTAGGTCGCTTAAGTAGAGAGCAACTCTTGATGGAGTATAATTCTGCTCATGCACTTCTCATGACATCTAGAATTGAAAGCATGCCTCTAACATTGCTCGAAGCCTCGGCTTGTGGTTTGCCAGTTATAGCTTCTGCAATTCCTGGCATTATTGATGTGAGTAAAACTGTAGGCTATGGAGTACTAGTGAGGCATGGAGATATTGAGGGCTATATAAAAGGAATCACTAGCTTATATTCTCTCTGGAGAAATGGTGAGGAAGAGTATCATCGTATCAGGATTATTATTAGACAACGTACTGCTGTTAACTATAGTTGGGACGTAGTGTTAAAAAAAATCGAAAAAATGCTTATAGAAGTGATTTCAAATACAACTCAAAAGCAAAGATGAATCAAGCATTAAGAGAGTAGTAAATGTAGAGAAATAAGTGAACGTTGAAGCAGACGCGAAGATGCTGCAGAAAGGTATTACAATCCTCGAAGTAGAGACCGCATGGCTCAATGTCACAACTTCAGACTTGCCTATAATAACTAGAAAAAGAAAAGGCTAGTAGAGCTTAAAAGATGACTCTTAAAATAGCTTTTATACACAATTATTACATTAACTATAGGGTTCCACTATTTAAAATGCTTAGCAAGATCTTTACCATAAGATTTTATCTAGATGATATACACGAGTTTACCGAAAAAGTAGATAAAACAATAACTTTTACAATTAACATTGGTCCGAAAATTAAGGGAATTAGGTTCCCCATTCTGTTATGGCTTCGCTTGATAAGATATGAACCCGATGTCATTATCGCTGGTGATGCTACATATCCTAGTACAATAATGGCGTTCATAATATCTAAGTTGTTGAAGAAACCATATATTCTTTGGGAAGAGAGATGGCTTTGGCACTCAAATATAAAGTCTGCTTTGCTGTGGCCAATAGCTCGCCTAATAGCGTTAAAATCAGATGTCCTCATAGTCCCTGGAACATTATCAAAACGATTTTACGAAAATATGGGAGTTACAACGAAAAAGATTATTATAGCGCCAAATGCTAGCTGTATCGCTTTTGATGAAAATCAGAGAGTTAATACTGAAAAACTGCGAAAAAAACTTAGTCTAAACGATAAAGTGGTAATACTGTACTTAGGCAGGATAGTTCCTTACAAGGGAGTACATCTTATTCTCAAAGCATTGGTTAGGCTAAAAAATGAAGGGATTCATAAGGTACATTTACTAATTGTTGGCGGTAAATGTGATCCAGAATATAAGAAACTACTTAACGAATACGCGAGGTTGAATAATCTTAACGACAATGTAACCATAATTGGCTCTGTTAAAGAAAGAGAAAAAGGATTATACTATGAAATAGCGGATATCATTATATATCCATCATATTATGAAGTGTGGGGACTGGTGGTCAACGAGGCTGCACTCGCAGGAAAGCCTGTAATTTCAACAATTACTTGCGCTGCAGCATACGAAATATTAAGGAAGTATCCTATACTGTTAGTGAACCCTGGAGATCTTAAAGAGTTAAGTAGGAAGTTGATGACATTGGTTTCAGATACGCAATTAAGGGAAAGAATCGGTAGAACTTTAAGACTGTTGGTTAATGAAAAATATTCTTACAAAAATATGTTAAAAGGTTTCATAAAAGCTGTGCTCTACTCGCTCTCTAGGAAATGATTTCATAGAAGCTCCTTCTTCAATGTTTAAAGAAGGGAACCTCTAGTGTCGATTAAATTGTATCAGAAGATAAAAGAAATTTTGGCTAGGCATTTGATACTATTGATCCTTTTACTCTGGATTATTTACTTTATAATCTTCTCGGAAAAATATGGCATACTGGTCTTCATAATCTTCTTCACAATTACATATTTTGTTGTTAGGCATGAGGATTAGCTATGAGATTAGTGGTTAATGCTTTACCTTATGTAGCCGTTTTGCTTATCATAGCTCTATCATATTTGTTCTATCCACCATCTTATGGAATCGACCCATGGAGGGATTTGACCTACGCGGCTCTTACGAATCGCTTAGGGCATGTCGTTTCGTATTATGAGGCGTACCCTTACCCAGTAATTTCTATATGGTACTTGGTACTGTCTTGCATAGCTGGCGTACCACTCGTATGGTCCAGCGTTATCGTTGGAATCACATTACTATGTTTATTGTCTTTTTCGTCAAGATTGTTTGCACTAAGGATTTTTGAAAATGATATCTTAACAAAGTTGCTAACACTACTAACGCCATATTTAGTCCTCTGGACGGTATGGCCTATACCTCAGTTTGCTACCTTAACGCTGTTTATTCTCACGCTTTATACTATTCTTAGACATCCTACGATGTTGTTGTTTCCTCTCATCGTAGCCATAGTAATTACCCATACCGGCGCAGCTCTTTGGGCTCTCATCCTCTTCTCATTGTTAACTCTTTCGATCAAGATAGTGAAGAGAGATCGATTGTCATTAACTCCTGTTCTGCTGATATATGCCATGTTTTATGCAATATATGCAGCTTTCACAGCAGTTATTCAACCTATATCGTCGGCATTAGATCTAATTTTTAGATCACTTGCACTTGAATCACCTCCCCAAGTCGACATTGTTTATATGGTAGAACATCCCGTTCATTATTTGGTTTGGTTCTTCCTAGTGATCCCGCCTGTCCTTTCGTTTTATGTTTGGATACACAACAGACAATTAGATCGGTGGGGCCTCGTCGTAGAGATAGGATATCCTTATGCTATGTTTTCGATACTTTTAGGATATCTAGGCGAGGCATTCATGCCCGTTATGGACTGGATGAGATACTTCGGCTTGTGTGGGTTAATTATTATGACAATAATATCACAAGGTATCATGAAAGTGTTAAAGAACTCTGTTGGCAAAGTTTACCTCTGTATTTCAATAGCTCTTATAGTCGTCAGCTTACTCTTGGGTGGTTGGTTACCGTTAATTCATTTTTACAACGCGACTAGTGTTGTAGCAGTTCCCAGCTATGCGGACTCGGTTTCTCTAAAAGATCTGTCTAATATTATAGATTACGGAAATGTGCTTGTGGACTCGAGAGCAGGATTGCCATTGACGTGGCTATATCTTGAACGTGGCTGGAATTATAGTCCAGAGTACAGGGGAGCTATCGTATTTTCTAATACCACGGAAATAAGTTTTCTTTTCATAGGTTCAAGTCATTTTAAGATCAGCAATCAGAGTCTTAATATTCCAGGTATTCCTAACACAGACATACGCTATTACTTAAATAATGGATACATCTTTATATATAGACCGGGCATTTTGACGACGTTAGATCTAGTTCTTCATACCGATGAACAAACAATCACTATAATATTAAAAGAATATTCAAAAGTTTACAACTCCGATAGACTCACGGTCTTCTGTTAATATGCTAGTATTGTATCTCCAAGAAAATGCTGAAAAATGAGCATTATTATGATGATCTCATGAGGGCACATTGCTTATTGTAAAATTAAGGTCCAAATTGAAAAAATGGACAGCATGCCAAGGGGAGTAATATAATTGTATTTAAAATCCATTGCTTTGGTAACTTCATTTTTTTATCCGACTCCTGGAGGAGTCTCTAGGCATATTTTTGAACTTGCTAGGGCATTTTCTAAGATGGGTCTCAAAGTATTTATCATAACGTTATCTACGAATACTGATGATGAAACAATTTTTGATAACAAGCTTAAAGAGAATGGAATAGAAGTTATACGCCTGAACATACGTGGTTCGCCAAAGAGAGCGACTTTTCTATACAGTGTCTATACAACACTTAAGCACATGATAAAGAGAGGGATCATCG
This sequence comes from candidate division Kazan bacterium, assembly GCA_003647645.1. GTDB lineage: Bacteria > Patescibacteriota > Kazan-3B-28 > Kazan-3B-28 > Kazan-3B-28 > B79-G16. The sequence continues at coordinate 5,784 of QMNG01000018.1, forward strand.
ATTGTGTTCATTTCAGTAATGAAAGTGGGTTTGTATTTTACCTTAATAGAGTTAAGTTGCCATCAGTGACGAAGGTGCATGGTAGTTGGCTATATCAAAATTATCAGAGTTACAGAAATTGGTTAAGTAGACAAGACTTAAAAGGTAAAATAGCTCTTTCGCTTCTTTATATCGATGCTAACTCGATATACAAGGTTGCATATAAATTGGCTCCTGCTTTAATAGTTATTAGAAGAGAAGTTAAAGATATATTAAGCACTCGATTCGGCATATCTAGAGGTAAGCTTGCAGTTGTACCAAATGGTGTAAATCGTGAGATATTCAATCCAAGGCATAATCAATTAAACTACCTATACATAAAAGAGCTTGGTCTAAACATAGACCCCGACGTAAAGGTGATTCTATATGTAGGTGACTTCTCATATCTTAAGGGGTTTCATTTCTTACCGTTGATAATCAAGAAAGTTTTAGAAAGGTACAGAAATGTAGTGTTCTTAATCGCTGGTGCTTATAGTAATGAAGCTTATTCCAAAGGAGTTACGTTGCTCAAGAAATACGGGATTCTAAAGGTGAAAAACATCAAGATAATGAAGTTTATTCCCTTTGAGAAAATGCCTGTGATCTATGCTATAGCGGATATAGTTATTCTTCCTTATGTTGACGAAATCACTAACGTTCATAAAGAGGCCATGGCCATGGGCAAGCCCTTGGTTACGTTTGAACTACGTGATATATCTATCTCGCTGCATCGGAAAATAGCAATGTTTGTTCCACGATATAACGTCGACCTCTTCGTCAAGTACATATTTGACCTACTAAACAACGAGACCTTAGCCCAGTATGTAGGCAGAAATGCTGCAAAGTTTTCTTTGAAATGGAGCTGGGATAACGTAGCTAAAGCGACTTTAAAAATCTTGAGGGAGCAAATTTATTAATATCTGAGTTCGCTTCCTCGAGGTTGACGAGGCAGGCGTTTAATGTTAAATCTAATTAAGAAAACCATGTTAAGAGCACTAACATGGCTAAAAGTGCTTGGATCATTTAGACCTGTGGATCTAAAATCTGCAATCAATATATTGGTTTCCTCCATCATTGACGTTGCTCTCTATCCCTTATATAACCAGAACATGATAAATGTACTAGGAGGAATGTATTTCTTAAAGGAACTAGGATTATATTTCTATGTACGTCCTCGCACTGAAGATTTGTACTACATCATTCCTGGCAGAGAGGGTAAAATCGAGCATTTTATTTTACGTGCTGTCCCGGAGGGAGGTTACTTTGTTGATGTTGGAGCAAATATTGGTTACTATACATGCCTTATCGGCAAGGTTAAAAATAATGCAAAAGTAATATCTGTAGAGCCCTTACCTGATACTTTTAGAGTTTTAAAGTTGAATTGCCACCTAAACCATATAAAAGCCATCACAATAAATAAGGCGTTATGGTCTAAGGCTACTAAGTTAAGCTTTTGTATACCAAAGGTTAAGGGCATACTCTTCTATGGGTTATCACGTGCTGGTTCTAAAGATATAAACACATGTTTATCAAGTATTGAAATTGCTGCTACCACTTTAGATTCTGTGCTGGAAATATATCCTTTCCCCAGAGTGGATTTAATCAAAATAGATGCTGAAGGTAGTGAGTATGAAATGCTCTTAGGAGCTAAAAGAACAATTAGAAAGACCCGATATCTATACATAGAATGCAGAAAAGGACTTGAGGCGCTCATTAAGAATTATTTGAAAAAGTATGGATTTGTCTTTGCACGTTGGGAGGTACCTCATGCTGTTCATCTCTTCTGTGTTAATGTGCAAGTAACTAATCTGAAGTAGTTGATGTAAGCCATGGCAAGAATCTGTATCGTATATCGTGAACGCAGTCCATGGGTGGCTAAAGATGCTGAAATACTAAGGGAAAAATATGACGTAGAAGAAGTGCATTTCACTAATATAAAAGATATCAGGAGAATCAGAAAATTATATGAAGGTGTGCGTTGTTCAGATTTGACATTTATGTGGTTTGCCAACGACCACTCATTTATTACATGTCAACTTGCTAAACTTATGAGAAAGCCCGTGATTATAGCACTAGGAGGAGGTGATGTTACGGCTATAAAGTCATTGAATTATGGCAATTTATTGAGATATCCTTGGAAGTTCTATGTTGCGAGAAGTTTAGAGTGTGCAGATTTAGTACTTGCGCCCTCGTTCTTTACTCGTAGAGAAGTGTTTATGCGCTTGAGGAAGCTAAACCCAAATAAGATATTAGTTTTATATCATGGTTTTAATCCGGAAAAGTACGCCCCACATAGTTCTAAGGAAAATATTATACTAACCATAGGATTCATTAATAAGATAACGATATTTAGAAAGGGATTAATATATTTCGTTCGAGCAGCTAAACTTCTCCCTAATGTAAGATTTGTTGTGATAGGCAAACCTCTTGACGATGCTATAAAAGTGTTAAACTCAATAGCCCCCCCAAATGTTGAGTTTACAGGATATCTTTCTGAAAAAGATTTAATTAAATTTTTACAGAGAGCCAAAGTGTATGTTCAGGCCTCACTCCATGAAGGATTTGGCTGCGCTGTGGCAGAAGCGATGTTGGCGGAGAACGTTCCTGTGGTAACAAGGATGAGTGCGTTGCCAGAAGTGGTTGGATCCACAGGAATTTACGTTCCCTACGGAGATGCACGAGCGCTGGCAAAAGCTATTGAGAAAGCCCTTTCAAGACCCGAACTGGGAAGAAAAGCAAGAATCCGAGCTACAAGACTCTTCAATATAAGCAGGCGTAAAACAATTCTATTAAAAGTGATTAACCTGTTACTAGAACGCAGAGACTATGGGATAAATATTCCACCAGTAAGTCTTGGCTAAAGATTACTCCCTTTCTCTAAGTAGGAGAAGTGATAAGCAACGAGGAGCTCAGCTGCACGTTAGAGAGGAGCTGGCTAAAAGATTGCTAAGCAATTTTGATACGTCCTTAAAGCCTTAAAAATAATTTAAAATTTAGGCTTAAAATACTAGGTATAAGATATGGATGATAAGGTTTGCGTAATAGGTCTTGGTGAGGTAGGTTTTCCAACAGCAATATACATTATGGAGAGAGGGTTAGAGATATGGGGTTACGATATCGATCCTAATGTTATTGAAAGAGCTAAAGAGAGAAAAATTAGAGCGACTACTAATTGGAATGAGATACCACCTATGGATACCTATGTTATATGTGTATCTACATTTATAAAAGAAGATGAAACACCAGATTTATCCCCAATTTTTGATGTTTGTGAGAAGATTTCTCAGAAAGCCACATCTTCGACCTTAGTGTCCATAGAGAGTACTATCATTCCCGGCACTTCAAAGAAAATATGGAAGGAAATCTTTAATGAAGATGTAAAATTAGTCCATGTACCTCATAGATTTTGGAGAGGAGACCCAGTTAGATATGGAGTTAAGCAATTGAGAGTCATAGGCGCGGTCAACCAAGAAAGCCTTGATGCTGGCTTAAAATTTTACAGAGACATACTTGGTATACCCTTACATATTGTCTCGTCTGTAGAAATTGCTGAAATGTCAAAGATAGCTGAGAATGCTTATCGTTATGTACAAATTGCATTCGCAGAGGAACTAAGGATGATATGTGAAAACTTGGAATTAGATTTCGAAGAAGTTAGAAGAGCGTGTAACACAAAGTGGAATATAAAAATACTCGAAGCAAGAGATGGAATAGGAGGACATTGCTTACCCAAGGACATAAGATACCTTGACTATTTAGCGCCAAGCAATACGTTACTTAAAGCAGCCATATTAGTAGATAAGCAATATAGAGAATGGTTAAAAACGAAATTCAGAGTAATTCGTTGAAAATTAATTACATGTGTAATTGTAACTAGTTTTTCATAATGACTTCTTATACAAGTAGTTACTTAGTTACTTTTAAATAGCTATTCGGCAAGGAAACTATCCAAATTAGAGGGGTCTTGAGCCTCGAGATGCTCTATCTTGATGTTGGATCCTAGAATCCCTGTAGAAGGCAGTCTGCACGTCATAAAAGAATATGTTGTTTCCTCATTAGATTAAAATATTAACGCATTCTGGGAAGATCCGTTTTAATGTCTCCACCAAGTCTGACGAGAGTTGTTAGAGGCGGTTTATGGCTATACCTTAGGGACATTGCTAACAACTTATCGGGCTTCATTTACTGGATGGCTATATCAACTATAGGCGGAATTGAAATAGTAGGTTTAACGAGCAGTACTGTTGCATTGGCTCATGTAGTATCAAGCTTTCTATCTTTGGGTGAAGCAGCGGGTCTTCGGGGGTTTGTGGGTGTGTGTAAAGGTAGAGAGGATAAGGAGGGCGTTGCTAATTATTTCTGGTCTACTACATTATTTAGGATTGCTACCTTTGTTCCAGTAGGTTTAGTTATGATTGTTTTAGGCTTGCTTGGCCTGTCCTTTGGG
>QMNG01000019.1 GCA_003647645.1 candidate division Kazan bacterium
TACCCTACAGATATATCCGATAATTTTAGATATTCTTTCTGTCTTCTCATCATTAGAAATTTGCGAATTAATAATCCCTTCTATTTCTTGAATAAGTTCATTCTTCCATCTATGGAATTCAGAATTAGAAGGTAATACTTTCTTTGCCAACTCTTTTAAACCTTTTCCACCCTTAACAGGCGAACTTGAACCTATCTTCTTCCCAAAAGAATCTACTTTTTGAGCTTCTTCTTCATTTAATTCTTTAATGTTTAACCTATCTTTTCCCACCCCGGGGGTGGAAATAGAGACTAAATCCATTGGGCTGCTGGAATTTTCCCTGCCTTCTGTCAAATGTTGAGACCTGACCCCGTTTTCTGTTTCTGTCCTCACAAGCTTAACCACGCCCAACGGGTGGGATGAATGTTCTGCCACCTCTTCAAGTTCTTCTTGTAAGGTCAATTTATCTTGTCTTCCACCATCATTCTCTCTATCCTGAGTATTCTCATTCCTCTTAAAATCATTCTCTATCTTTATGGCAATCTTTGACAGAACATTCTTCTTATTTACATCTTCTTTGTTTAAGGGTGAACTGCCTCTTTCTTCTTCAATAATACAGGATGGATGTAAACGTTTCCAGTAACATTGGGGCTGGATTTCTCCGTTTGGCCAGAGATACATTGCCTCTATTATCTTATTCGCTTTTTTGAAGTTCCATACGGCTATTGTCTTTTCTTCGTCACCATAACAAGGTTGGCCAAAAATAAACTTATTTAAGAACGGGTAGGGAAGACGTATTTTTAAATCAGGCTCAAAAATATTAAGCCTTATTGTAAACTGATTGCTACCAAAACTTTCATAAAATTTCTTACTTTCCAATAAAGATTTATTTCCACTATGGCAAACAGATGATATCCTTATTCTATCCTTCTTAAATTTACCGATTAACTCGTTAACTAAATCTACGTTCTTTAAATCGTGGACTGATAAAACAATCTTGTCACACAATAAAATTTTATCTATATTCTCTAAAATTAGGGGAATTGTATTGCTATGAGTATGCAAACTAACTCTCAGTCCTTTATCTTTGCCCTCTTTTATATACAGATCCAATAAATCCAAATTAGTTAACATTGGATCGCTTGTACTGCCAGAAATACTAAACAATTTTGTATACTGTGAGTAAAAATTTATAAACCACAACACCTTGTCCTTATCAGCGAAAGAAGGTTTCTTTTTTTCTCTAATAGATTTACCTACGCAAAAATGGCAATTCATTTTGCATCTTCCGCCCGCTAATATAGAAATATAATCAAATAGCTTCTTTTCAATTATAGGGGAACTGGCAAATATACTACTGTATCCATCCAAAATATCTGTGTTTATTGAAAGGGCATTATGTCCTGGGGCTACCTCCCCACCGGTTAAGATGCCGAGGCGGTAGATTAGTTTGGTTACAGATGAAGAGACCTTATTAACTTTATTTAACACTCTCTCAGCCTCTGTCTTATACCCCTCTACTGCAGTGCGCTGAGATTTAGGGATATTATGAGTTGAGATAACGGGCCTGCTAAATAATGATTTAAAGTTATCTTCAAAAACCTTCTTTATTTTCTCCCACTCTTCTGTGGAATTTATTGGCTTAACCAGTTTATTCTTCTTGCTTAGCTCAACAAATTCTCTCTCACGTCTAATATGAGCCGCAAACTTAATAATCATCTCCTTTAAGCCTGGAATTGCTGCTCTTACTTTAATCGGAGAGGAAATCCTTATCTTTTCCGGCACATCTGTATTGGAGACAGACCTTGACATTAGACATTTTTGTTTCTCTATTCTTTTCACCGCCGAGCTGGAGGGTGTTTCAGAAAACAGATGACAGATCTTTTCTGGCTTCTGGCTTCTAATCTCTGACTTATAATCCATCGGACTGCTGGAAATAGGTTTATTTTTGCTACTCCACCATTTCTCAAGCTTTTCCAATGTAAGTTCTTCCTTTAATATTTTTCTAAGCCTGTTTTTCTTTTTACTAATGAAAATTGATTTTCTGTCCACCGCCGAGGCGGCGGCAACTACACCGGAAAAATCCAAGTCTGCCTGATGAGGATTAAACAAAGCCAGTATATCCCGGCGCATCTCAGCGATGAGGCTTAACCTTTCCTTTAATTCTCTTGGGCAACAATAATAAAGATCACCGGCTTTGACTTTCTCTCTAAGTCCGCCAAGATAAGGCCGTGCGCATACCTTTTGAAGTGCTGAGGAGCTTTTTCCCTCCTCTCCCAAACCCCGTGGGAACACCTTAGAACCTTTATTATTTAACTTCGGAGCCTGCGGTCTTCTCTCTTGTTGTTTCTTGGTTAAGGGCTCGATAACAGGCGAAAGAATAGATTTCAAGTCTGGGTTTAAATCATACAGGACTATATTGGGTTCCTTCTGTTTTTCCACTAAATCATTAACAGGCATTGTCAATCCTGGTAATCTGATCTTAGCGGAAGATACCTTAATCCCCATAGAAAACACAGCTTTCCAATCTATGTCTTTAGGATTTAATAAGTCTTGTTTTAAAAGAGCTTTCACAACCCCTGCGCAAAAGGAATCTCCACTACCAATCAACCCCACAATTTCTCCTTCAGGGACTTCAGAGCTGCCGTAATACAATCTATTGGCTGAATATAGAAGCGCCCCATTCCCTCCCAATGTAACGATAACTGCCGGAATATTAAATTTATCAGAAATTATCTTCGCGTAATAACCTATTTCTGCCCTTTTAGTTTCGCTATTGCTATTGAAGCTATAGCCATCTCTTATCAAATGAGTATACCGGCATAACATTTCAAATTCTCTTAAATTCGGCTTAATCAAATACGGCCCGGCTTTAAGGATGCTTAAAGCCTGCCGGCTAGAAATCTTCAGACTAAAATCGACAATAATAAATACTTTATTCCTCTTTGCTTCTTCAATAAAATATTTTAATTCTTCTGGCGCTAAATTTTCCGGTAATGCCCCTCCAAACAAAAATATGCCTCCCCGCGGCATAATATTTATAGCATAAGATATATTTTGTATAGTCTGTTTAACCTCCTGCCGCGACAGTTTCTCCGATTCACCAATTAAAACTATCTTTCTAAAGGCATCGATAAGCACAGCTTTCCGTGTCTGTTTGTCCACTCTAGTACTAAAAAATTTGGCTTCAATACCTAGATTGCTGAGGGCAAAAAAGACGTTTGAAGACTTACCGGCAAGCCGCTTGTATATTTTTACTGTTTTCCTTCTATCTAAAGGATGAATATCTACAACACTAACCGCATTGGGATCCCATACAAAGACTTTTGCTTTATCTGCAGAAACAGGGAGAGGAACCTCCGTAGCATCTTTTGACAGTTGCTGCCATAAATATTCAACGAATGTAGTTTTATCCTCATCGGAAATACCCTCCAATTGTTTCATCAAGTAATCAACTCCAGCCTGGTACTTCTCTTTTGCTTTGCCTGAATTTATAAACTCTCTGATAAATAAATCCGCTATAGCATATAATGCCTCTCTTTTCTGCCGGGAAAGAAAAATAATATGGTCTGTTTCCGGAGAAGAAGTCAAATAATAGCTATTATGCAATATATTCACTCTGTTTTTATTTCCGGCAGGATTTACTATCTTAAAAATGACAATATCCGAACCTCTATTCCTCTTTACAATTTCATAATCTAACCCTGCAGATTTTATTGTATTTATGACAAAAGGTATATTACGGGTACAGATATAGGCTCTCCCGTTATCTTTCAAATGGGTTGCAATCTGTTTGATAAAAGAAGAATGAATGGCGCCCTGCCAATCTATTGTGCGATGATCAGGAATATAAGTTACCGATTCAGGCAATCCCAATTCTTCCCTTAACAGAGGAATAGGAAGATTGGCAAAAATTACATCGTAAGATCCACATACAGACAAATCTGCCCCTAATAAACATTTCAAATTGGCGGATGGTATATGGTTTGCGAGACGGTTCGAATTAACATTCGCAAAAGATGTCCGGTTAAAACAAAGAGCATCTACCTCAGCCTTTTGTTTTGCTGCAACAACAGCTTCCAAACCGGCATCCGCCCTAAAGACTAAAACCTTCTTGCCTTCCAGATTGCAATCTTTAATCTGCCGCACAGACAGCAAACTGGAAAATGCCTTATCTTCATAATCAGACTCCGGCGAATAAACACGCGGGAAAACAATAAATTTATCAATTCCGTAAAGCTCCAAAAGTCCGTTCTTTAACCAGTGAAACTGGTCATAAGGTAAAGCAATAAATGTTTTATCATGCAATAAGAAATACTTTGCCAAAAGGTCTGTATAATAACAATTTAAGAACCCGTAATAATCATCAATTTTATCTGCCAATGCTGTCGATAAATTTGATACAAAAAACCCGTTATCCTTGCTCATATATACCAAGGCCAAAGGGATACGGTTAAAGAAAATAATTTTAAGCTTCTCTCCATTTTTCGGCGAAAACCCAAATATCTCCTTAATTAGACAACGAATATTTTTATTTAACTCAAACAGGTATTTTTGATATCCATTGCAAGGGACAGAAGAAACTATATCCGTATAATTTATGTCAAATGCCGCCAATAAACAGCTGACAGGATTGTCCTTTTTGATGCTCACCTCTTTTATTGCATCATTCATTTGTTTCTCTGGATTATGGCTCTTTTTCATAATTCTGCGCAATTTATCCGGGGAAGAATTATGTGCTCTTATTACCTCTGATACGCTATTACCCGGATTTTCTATCCTATACGATTTCATTGCTGCGGGAATCAGAATAGATTCCCATAAAGGGACTTCAACCCTAAAATCAGGGTCATCAGAAGAACTTACAACAATCTTTTCTCCTTTTATCACTGTTAAAGTATGAAACTCATTTTCGGTATTTAACTTCATTGTATTCCTGGGAGTTACAGATATTCTCTCAAGATCAAAAAACATATTTTCATGCTTCGATATCCTGACAATATTACCTTCCTCTGATTCATATAACGTTACCGGCTTAGGCATAAGGTTATTAATCAGCCTATGTCCACTCAATCTATACTCGGACAACAAAACATAAAATCCATTCAATATATCGAGAGCCCTGCTCTGACGCATATAATCATACAACCTTAAAGTACGGTCGACATCAGAACTTACCTCTAAACAAACACAGCCTTTCCCTAAAGCATGAGGGATTCCCGGCGGAATCATAATAATATCGCCGGGGCTTACCTCAATAGCATTAAGAAATAATTCTATGTCGAACTTTTTGCCTGAAGTAATGGCTTTTGCAAATTCTTTTATGTCAACACCGTCCTTAAATCCGAGATATACTTTTCCCCCCGGTTCGGCGTGCACTATGTAATAAGTTTCGTGCTGTCCAATATATTCGCCATAATGTAGCCGAGCATATCCATCATAAGGATGAACATGAACTGACAAATTATCTCCCTTTGCATCTAAGTATATGGCGCGTAAAGGAAATATCGCGGGGATAATGGGATACATATTGCCGAGTATATTTTCAGGATTGGCATCGACTATATTCATAAATGGTATCAGCAACAGTTCCCTCCCTGCAAGAACCGGAATTGAGCCATCAACATAAGTTATATCCAGAGAACGCGCCACCTTAACTTCCTTCTCTAGAGATAATTTTTTATTTTCAATAAGCCATGTCCCTCCCCATGGCCTCCCAGTATCATATACCGGCGAAAAAATAATCGGCCGGCGGGATAGATATTCCATTATTCTTTCAAGTTCTGTGCGTGAAATTAATTTCGGCCTGTTTATATCATTATTATCAATATAGAAATCCATCTGCGGCAACACTTTTCTTCTATGCTCTTCCAAAGAAGGTATATCAACAAAGTTAAGGCGTTCTATCACTTTCTTTTCCGGCTGCCTTTCCTTTAAAGGTTTTTTCCTTTCACGCCCTAAAACCCTTTTTTTGATTGTTTCACGGTTTATATCTATAAAAACTGAGAGATCGATATATTTCCTGAATCTTTCTTTTGTGCAATATGTCCCTTCAAATATCACTACCGTATTCTCTTTAAAGTATAATGGTACCGTTAACTCCTTTAACCCCGTCCTATGATCATACACATCCTTAAGAGAATAGGTAAAAGACCGGCCATTATGCCGTTTAATCTCGCACAGCAATTTGTCCATATCATCGTCTATTACTAATTCCGAAGAACCATCTTTAAACTGCTTATTTTGAATTTTTGCCTTTTTCAGAATTTCATCTCTTTCTGCCCGGGCCCTATATGTCCAATCTCTATGTATAATTTCAACATTCACTCCCTTTTGTCTTAGAAACTTTTCAAAAGTTCCTGCCGCTCTTGTTTTACCCGCGGCTGGATTCCCATCAAAAGCAATGATGACGTGATTCCCGCTTTTGAGTTTTCCCTTTATTTTTGAATAGAGAAACTCACTTATTGCCCCCCATCCCACAATAGGCTCAATATCCTTAAATCCATGCGGCAGTCTATTTACCCATTGGTCGTTATTACCAGAGACATCCCAAATCGCTGAAGAAGAATTCTTCTCTTCCTCCAAACTCCGGAGAGGTATCTTAAAATCTTTAAAAGACTGGGAATTGAACCAATTAGGCAAAAAGAACGAGCTGGTTATGATATTGAATGTGGATTTATACCCTTTATCCGACAGGTATTCTTTTAAAGAAAATGAAGAAACTACAGCTCTTATTCCTTTTACTCTTAATTTATAGATACTAAAAGGGGACTCTTTAGCTATTCTTTCTATTTTCCCCAGAGGGTAAGGAATTCTTGAAGCATTTATTTTAAGTAAATCCCGGTAAGAAATATCTAAAATGAAGGTTACAGAATATTCTTTATTTATTGTGGGTAAAGTTTCAGAAAGCCATTTTTTGTATAAGTTATCTTCTTGAAAAGCAAGAGAAGAGGAGGCAAAGGCTTTTTCAACTTTCCAAGCACTAAAGAGGCGGAAGAAAGAGAAAGGAAGTATTTTCCTTCCCGCCAGCCACAGTGAGGTAAAGGAAATCTTCCCTCTCTTAAAACTTCCGCCCTTATCATATGTATTTCTTAAAAATACACTTTCCCTATCTACTAACTCCCTCACTATTGAAGACGAACTAACCCTTCTTTTTTTCAAAATTTTGTCTAAATTTGTCCACTCCAAACCTAAACTTTCTGCTACCCTTCTATCTATCAGCCTACGTAGTAACTCTCTTTTTGAAGGAGAAGAGCTTTTTTCTTTTTTCAATTTTTTAAAGTATAGACTGCTGATCTCATACCCTTCTATAACAAAACTATCTAATTTTTTAAGTTTATATCCTAAATTTTGAGGAGCTTGTTGATATATTCTTTTTGCTATACTTTCTGGAAGTTCAAACCGTCTTTCTAACTGATAGCTTTCTGGGGTGATGAATATATTTTCTATCTTGTGTTTCTGAGCAAATTTTTCCATCAGACTAATCATAAGTTCAGGCCAATCCTTAAATCTTTTCTTATAACTGTGAGTTAAATCTTCCCAAACATCTGTCTGAATTTCAATCATCAGAATACTTCTTTCATAAATGCGACGGAATACCACATAAGCAAAAGAATCCTTAATATGCTCAGATTGTATCCTTCTTCCCTTTCTGAATTTAAGTCTTTCTTCGGGATAAAGAATAAAGGCAAGGCTATTCTTGTAGTACTCCAGAAGAGAAGGAAATATCACCACTAAACCTAAAATAGGATTATCTATTCTCCACCAGCTCTTTTCAAAACTCTGTGAAGGTAAAATCTTCTCTTCTCCAAAAAGCTCTTTTGCTTTCTCAAATTCAAAAATACCTTTTCTGTGAGTAATATAAAGAGGAACTAACTCTTCTATATTTTCCCAATCAAAACAAGGTAGTAATCCTTCATATTCTTTAATTACCTTTATTAAAGAATCTACTTTTTGAGCTTCTTCTTCATTTAATTCTTTAATGTTTAACCTATCTTTTCCCACCCCGGGGATGGAAATAGAGAGTGAATCCATCGGACCGCAGGAGGTAAGTTGACTCTTTAGTCTTTTTTGAGCCTCATTTAACAATCTTTCCCTTTCTTTTATTTTAAATCTTTGATATTCCTCAATAAGACCCTTGCTGCTAATCCAGCTTCTCCATTTATCAATAAGCCTTATTCGAGCATCTTCAGGAAAACCGATTATCTCTATACCTTCCTCCTCCAGATAGAATAAAGAACGGTAGAGAAATATTTTCCCTTCTCTTTTTATAGACTCTGCATTCACTATCCATAACTCTGGATAGGTAATCTCGAACTTTTCTCTTAGCTTTATAGAAAACTCACTTTCATCAGGAAAAATAAACATAGTATAGGGAATTTCTACTGTATTAAATTCTAATTTTTTCATAAGAAAACCTTCAAATAAACTCCAATCAATCTTTTTAATATCCTTGGGTGTTCCGATTACAAGAAAGATATCCAAGTCGCTCTTACCTTTCACTGAAATGCCACTTTTCCCAAAACTTCCGCCTAAATAGAAAAGATATTCTTCAATTCCAGACTGATGTAAGTAATCTCTTAAAGATTTATCTATACCTCTATTTACAAACCACCTTTTAATAAATGAAGCTGCTTCTCCCTTGTCTTTTTGGCTAAAGATTGGTGAAGAACTGAATACGTACAATCTATCAGCAAATACGTAATATAACTCTTCTCTTGCATCTGCCCAAGCACCGGAATATAGCTTCTCATATATTTCCGTAAGTCTGCGACTAAGTTCACTGGTTTTACTGGAAAGGACAAATTTAGTTAGCGGGCTGCTGGAGGTAGATTTAGCTTCCTCAATATATTCCATAAATTTAACTCTGTCGCTATTTATTACTGCTTCTGCCAGCAATTCGAAGAACTCAAGAGAAGGTGCTTTTTCTTTAAAAGAA
>QMNG01000020.1 GCA_003647645.1 candidate division Kazan bacterium
CTTTGTCGTGTATCATGCCTGCTACTCTGTCACCGGGATGACGATACGGAGCGCATCCGGGGCATCTGGTGGAGGCCTGACCGAATCCGGGCCAGATCGTTCCGGTCATCATTTCAAAACTATGCAACTATCTGTCCTTATACCGACCTATGATCGTCGTGAGACACTGGGGAAAGCCTTGCGGGCATTGTTCCTTCAGCAAGGGCTGGAACAAGTCGCCTGGGAGGTCATCGTCATAGATGACGGCTCGACCGACGGAACGGGCGCCCTGGTGGCAAAATTGGTGACCGAGTCGCCGGCCCCTTTGATCTACCTTTATCAGGAGAACAGCGGCCCGGCTGCAGCCCGCAACCAGGGTATCCGCACAGCTAGAGCTCCCTTAGTATTGATGATTGGAGACGATATCCTCGCTGCTCCTAACTTACTAGCCAAGCACCTCGCCGCTCATAAACGCTATCCGCTCCTCCAGGATGCAGTCTTGGGGCTGGTAGAATGGGCTCCGTCATTGAACGTCACACCCTTTATGCACTGGTGGGTCGAGAACCGCTTTCGCTTCGGTGCGCTACAGGCGGGCAAGGTGGAACCGGATTTCTCGTTTTTCTATACTTGCAATATCTCAGTTAAGCGGGAGTTCTTGCTAAATCACGGGCTGTTTGACGAGTCCTTTCGCGCGGCAGCTTACGAGGATACGGAGCTGGCGTATCGGCTCGATCAGGCCGGATTGAGGATTCATTTCATTCCTCAGGCCACCGCCTATCACGACCACCCGGTCACTCTCCAGTCTGCCAGCAAACGGATGGAAAACATCGGGCGCTGGTCGCTGGCGTTTGAGGCCAAGACACATTTCTGGAGTGCCCCACCAGCCTGGATACGGCTGGGCAGCGTTCCGTGGATGCACCCTCGAATCATCCGCCCCCTGGAAGCCTGGGCCAAAAGGCTGCAGACGAAGGCCGTGATGGGTCCCTTGTACGCCATAGTAATGATGTACCACTTTTGGATCGGACGACGACAAGCATCACTTGGAGATCTCGTATGAAGAAAAAAGTATTAATTATTGGATTGGATGGTGCGACTCTGGATCTGGTTGAGCCCTGGGTCGAAGAAGGTAAGCTGCCCAATATGGCCCGTATTATGCGACAGGGCGCTTATGGCCCCTTGCGGTCAGTCATTCCTCCTATCTCCCCACCGGCTTGGACGAGCATCATCACAGGTCAGAATCCCGGCAAGCACGGGATCTACGACTTTATCGGCCGTGCGCCCGACAATTACCAACTTCAGAGCGCCCGACCCGACCTTTCCCGACTGAGAACTATATTTGGTCTGCTCAGCCAGGCCGGCAAGCGAGTGGGAATCGTCAACGTTCCCTTGACTTACCCACCGGAAAAAGTCAATGGCTTTATGGTTTCTGGGTTGAAAGCACCCCCACGTGGTTGCTGGACCTACCCGCCCGAGCTTCAAGAGCGCCTTCAGTCACAGGGATACTGGATCGACCTCCGGGTACCCTATCTTCGCGGGGAGAATGAACAAGTCTATATCCAGGAAATGCTGGATACCGCTGAGATGCGCCTTCAGACCACTTTGAAATTGATGAACGAAAGTGAGTGGGAATTCTTTATGGTTGTCTTTCGTGGCCCAGACGATGCTTTGATGCTCTGGCACCTGCACGACCCACGCCATCCCCTACATAATTCTGAACTGGCACAGGCATTCGGAGACGGCATTGAACGAGTATACCGGACTATGGATGATTGCATTGGCCGTCTGTTAAACCATGCTGGCTCCCCAACCAACGTATTGATCATATCTGATCACGGTGGCGGGCCAGTTTACAAAGCTGTCTATCTCAACAATTGGCTGCACGAACACGGATGGCTACAGTTCAAGCAGCAAAATCCTGTCACCTCAGAACTGAGAGGGCTATTGCGTCGCCTGGGAATGACACGCGATGCAGGTTGGAAGTACCTCAGTCCCGAGAACCTGAGCCGAATCAAGAGACTGTTCCCAGGCCTGGTCCATTGGATACCAGAATCCAGTACGACTATAGCCGACGCAGTCGACTGGGAACACACCCAGGCATATAGCTTTGGATACATCGGGCAGATCTACATCAACTTACGGGAGCGTGAACCTATGGGAACGGTTAATCCGGGCCAGGAGTACGACGAGATCGTAGGGCAAATCACGGATGCATTACGAGAGTGGAGGGACCCGGAGGACGGTCAGCTTATTGTTGACGCCGTCTATCGCAAGGATGAACTGTACAAGGGTCCCTATCTGGATTACGCGCCCGACTTATGCTTGATTATGCGCGGCGGAAGTTACATCACTCACATGGGGCAAGAGTTTGTCACACGATCTACGTTAGCCCCTCCCCGGCACACCGGCACCCATCGGCTGAACGGGCTGTTTATGGCTATGGGTGACGATATCTGTCCGGGTGCACAGGTGGAGAAGGCTTCCCTGGTTGACATTGTACCGACGGTTCTCTATTTGTTGGACGAGCCCCTGCCGATTGACCTAGATGGTCGGGTGTTGACTGAGATAATCACCCCGACTCTCCTCAGCAAGCGACCCATTTGTTACGATGAGCAAGCTGCGACTCGTTCTTCAGAGTTTATGCCTGACGAATGGACCGCCGAGGACGAAAAACAAATAATGAAGCACTTGAGAAACCTGGGTTATCTCGACTAATGGATGACAAAATAAATCAGCGAGCTGAACTTGCGGAAAAAGATTGGTGGAATCAATACGCTGACCTGGAAAGTCAAATCTGGAATTACAACTGGCTCCTCAGTTCGGTGGTGCGGCGTAATTATCTGAGAGAAATGGTCAAGTTCCTCTACCGACCAGGGGGACGAGTACTGGACATTGGTTGTGGAGATGGATGGGTGGGCCTGCTACTGGCGCAGAGAGGTATGCACGTGGATGGGATCGATCTGGCTGAAGCACAGATTGAACTGGCCCAACGCAGAGCCCAGGCGAGGGGATTGGACAACGCTCGTTTCTGGTGCGCCAGCACCGCCGATCTGCCTGAAGAGGCAAATTACGATGGCATTATCATCCATGCCACGCTTCACCACTTGAACCAGGAGCAGCGTCAGGACCTCCTGAATCAGACTGGCAAGCTGCTGGCTCCTGATGGTCGCTTGTATATGTATGAGCCTATCGCGGCTCTATTGCCGCGCCCTCTGATCGCACGCTTCCTCGATAGAGGGATGGGTGTTTTAATCCGAACCTTGAAACGCACAGCCAGGAATTTACGATTGTCCAGGGACAACATCCGTCGGGCCGTGCGAGATGGCTGGACAATGCAGAGCCCGAACGAAGCGCCTCTCGTTCTCTCTCAGGTTGAGTTGGAACTACCCGAGGGGTTAGCGTTGGACCAAGTGCGATACTGGCACGTGTTTTCTATTGCGTATGCTAACTTCTGCATGGAGCTCAAACCATTTTGGCAGGCCGTTTTCAGCCCCGGGGTGGTGCTCTTCTATCTGCTGGATCGGGTAATTCTTAACCTGGAAATGGGGCAATATCTGCTTTCCTGGCCTATGGCTGCCATTAAAGTGAAGAAATCCATCCGGAAGTGCTGTGCTAGAGACTGAACTTGTTCGCGAGAAAAACCATCTGCCACTTTTTACCCAAAAGGATTATAGCAAACTGCGTGATTTTGGGGTAAAATGTACAATGAGGTTAAGGTTCACGTTACGTGTATCACCAAGGGTGAGTATTTTTAAGGAGGTGGCAGCAAAACACAATCGCGAATGCAATCAATTAAGGCACGTCTATCACGTCTTCCACAATCAAATTTTCTGAGGAGGTTTGGAGAATGAAAAAGATATTAATAGGAACGCTGGTAGTTATGACCCTCGTGGCAGGGGTTGCTTACGCCCAAGAAGGGGTTATTAGTTCTCTGCCTGGGGGCGGCTGGTGGGAAGCCAGCCAGGTGATGAACGTTGGGAGTGATACCGCGCACACCACCTTTACACCTATCCTGGGCCTGGGTGTGACGGGTGTTACAGCTGAAGAAAAGGATGCTGACATTGAGGTGGGTGCAAGTCACACCTTTATGCCGGGTCAGTATGGAGACTTGGTAATGGATGATGGCTTCAAGGGTTCAGCTATCGTTAGCTCTGATCAGCCAATTGTAGCCATCGGCTCTGTGGCCAACAACCCCATCGGTGATATCGGTGTTAGCGGCGGTCGTGCCGCTGCTCAGTATCCCGGCATCAGCCAGGATGCAGTGGATAATGCGCTTGCTTTCCCTGTCGTCAAAAATGACTACAAGGGTAAGACGACCACCTTCTACGTTCAGACGGTTGAGGCAGGCACGATCTACGCCACCTATACAATGAACGAGGGTGCTAATACATACACCACCGACGCGACCACTACCGTGGACGGTCAGATGGCAACTTTCTCCCCAGACGACGTCACCGCTATGCCCAGTGGCTGCAGTGACGCCACTTGCCTGGGTGCTGTAACCTTCACCTCGACTGTACAGTTGGCGGGTGTTTACGTCGAGCACAATACAACGGATAACCCTGCCCAGATTCTGCTTTCGACTCGCGGCTTCACCTCTGGTGACTTTGACACCACCGTGGTGATTCCGGCAGTCAAGAGCGTGTGGCGCGGCCGCACCACTGGTATCCAGATCATGAACGTGGGTAGCGCCGCTTCCAACATCACCGTTACGCTTTCCTACCAGGATGGTACCGCGACGGGCGCCGATGGTGAAACCGTTTCGTTCACGAACGTTCCGGCTGGGGCTTCTGTGACGTTCTTCCCCGGCAACCACGGTATATTCCAGGGCCCCTTTGGCGACCCACCAGGTGATGACGAGTTTGTCGGCTCGGCGAGCATCACCTCCGATCAAAACATGGTTGCCATCTGCAACGAGAACGACTTTGCTGCGGCCAATGTCACCAAGCAGACCGTGTACGCTGGCTTCCCCGCATCTGGCGGCACCGACACTGTGTTGTTCCCGCTGGTCAAGGAGTTCTACAACGGTAACACGACCGGCTTGCAGATCGCGAACGTCGGTGATAACGCAGTCACGCTTGAGGCGGCTTACGTCTTCCAGAATAACAATTTCACCGTGGACGTTGACTCTGGCGGCAATGCCATCACCATCGGTCCGGGTGAAGCCTTCACATTCTGGGGCGTGACTGCATACTGGAGTGGCGATTACGATGCTTACACCGGCGACTATGGCGCTGTGACTGTTAGCGCGACGGGTTCCGGCACGCCGATGATCGTCGGTATCGCCCAGGAGGCTGAGTTCCCCGCTGGTGGTCTGAACTATCTGGATACCAAGAACTACGAGGGCTTTAATCAGTAAGAAGAACCTCAACGGTAACTTGGTAGCGTGACAAACGTTATACAAGGGGCTACGCACAAGTGTAGCCCCTTGCCTTTTTGGTTTAGAGGATGTGACATTGAAAATGCGTACAAAAAAATCCTTCCTGGGCGGTGTGATTGCTATCCTGACCGTATCGGTATCAGTCGTGGGTGGCTGCGGCGGCCCCAGGCCAACTGAGAGCGTTTTACCGACCCCTTCTTCCCCCTTAGTTACTCCCGTACAGTTCGAGAGTCCGCTTCAGGTCCCCGATGAGGTCCCCGGTCCAGCTTTTGCCATCGATCGTCCTCTCGAGGCCGGAGCAACTCGCGTCACCGGCCAAGGACCTGTCGGCATTCCAATTGTGGTGGTTGATGTTACCCTAACCGGTAGGGAATTGGGGCAGGGGTTTATAGACGATAGCGGTCACTTTGATATCGAGTTGTCCGAACCGTTGGAATCTGGTCACCGGATAGGACTGATGGCTGGAACAGCCCATCCGATGAGTGCCGAGGAAATCGAGACCTACATGGCGCAACTTGACCGTTGGAAGGGTGAGGGGGCCCGGAATCTTCCCTACATTGGGATGCTGTTTGACACTGTTTTAGTCGAAGATTAACGAGAGGATGTCACAGCTCTTGCAAAACAAATTGTAGCTGTGTGGTTCAGGTGCTAGTACATCCGTTCCATTTACACACCATAGGTTCTGTGATATAACGAAATTACGCCACAGTTTCGATCTGTAGTTAGGTTCCAATTCACCGCAGAGCACGCCGAGAGCGCAGAGATTTTTTGGTTTTCTCAGCGTTCTCTGCAATCTCAGCGGTGAAATGGCGCGATGGTACGGAGCCTCCTGGGCTAATTGCACAGGTGGCAAGGTTTAGCTGAAAGGTTGAGCCGATGATGGTTTGCTCCCTTTGAAATCACAGATCTCAAGCAGCCTGTGACAAACCGTCTAACGAGAATCTTAGAGGAGGTCTTGCTATGGGTAAGAAGCATTTGATCACATTTTTGCTGTTGTTCTTACTGTTGGGAGCAATGAGCTCGTACGCTGATGAAGGAGAGATCACATCTTTGCCCGGTGGTGGATGGTGGGTAGGTGCACAGGTGATGAATGTTGGCGAGAGAACTGCCACTGTTATGTTTACCCCCATCTTGGGCCTGGAGATGGGAACCTTGCAGCCACCCTCGGCTGATCCGGCGACCACAAGCGTTCCTCCGCGTGCCAGTACGACCTTCATGCCAGGTTCCTATGGCAATCTGGTGATGGATGATGGTTATAAGGGGTCAGCCATCGTCGCCGCTGATCAACCCGTTGTAGGTATAGGGCAGATCGGCAACAATCTCATCGGAGGTGATCAGCCGGATCCGATCGGTGTCACTGATGGACGTGCGGCAGCCCAATACTCAGGTGTCGGCTACAGTGCCACGGATACCAAGTTGACATTTCCTGTGGTCAAGAACGATTATAAGCACAAGACCACCACCTTTTTCGTTCAAACAGTCCAAGCTGGTACGATCTATATCACATATTCAATGGATCGGGGTCAAGCAACCTACAGAGATTCAGTGACCACAAGAGTGGATGGTCAAACGGTCACCTTATCTCCCAGCGATGCTGATGTCCCCCAGACCTGCACTGACCCTGATTTTAGCTGTCTGGGTGCTCTGACCATTACCTCGACTGTGAGGTTGGCTGGCTCGTACGTGGAGCACAACACAACAGAAAACCCTGCTCAGATACTGCTCTCCACCCGTGGCTTTACCCCAAGTGATTTTGATACCACCATTATGTTCCCAGTGATTAAAAGTATGTGGCGGGGACGTACGACCGGTATCCAGATCCAGAACATCGGAAACACTGCCTCAATCATCACTCTGACCCTGTCTTATCAGGATGGCGTTGTTTCGGAGGCCGATGGAACGCACGTCAGGTACGACAATGTTCTACCCGGCTCCTCGGTGACTTTCTTCCCGGGTAATCACGGCATCTTCAAAGGGCCTCTGCCTCCTGATCACATAACTATTGATGATGAGTTCCTCGGTGCAGCGATTGTCACCTCGAACCAGCCAATGGTCGCCATTCTGAACGAGAATGACTTTGCGCCACCCGACGTTACCAAGCAGACAGTGTTCGCGGGCTTTCCCCAGTCAATAGGCACTTCCACTGTGTTGCTTCCTTTGGTTAAAGAGGACTACAACGGCAACCAAACTGGCATCCAAATCGCGAACATTGGTACAGATTCCGTCTACCTTGAGGCCGAGTACGTCCTCGACACAGGTACCTTTACGGTAGACGAATACGCTGGTCCTATTATCATTCCTCCTGGCAAATCCTTTACCTTCTACGGCGTGACTGAGTACTGGACCGGTTACGAGGAATATAGACATGGCGTGGGCGCTGTGACTATCAGAGCTATTCCCGTTGATGGCACCGATGCGCGGATCGTTGGTATCGCACAGGAGGCTGAACGTCTACCGGGTGGTGGCCTGGACTACCTGGATACCAAGAACTACGAGGGATTTAATCAGTAGAATCTTGGGATGCTCCAACAGCAAGATGATACAAAGGGCTACGCATAGGAGTCGTTCAAAAATAACTTCGGAGTTTTGTGGTAAAATGCTCCCGTCTATCACAACACAGAAGGAGCAATCAAATGCCACAAAGACCGGTTCACCAATGCAAATGTGGACTTTGCCAATCTAAAGAAGACCACCCCGAAAAGATTCTGCACCACCCAGGGCTGTCCAGTTCTACCTCACGCCGACGTAGTTCAGGATGTTGCTGAAATTCATGCAGTTTTCGAACAGCTCCAGACTCGCGTTTTCCACGTCGTTAGCACGAAGGATGTTGAGGGCAAAGCTTCGAAGTCTGGCGAAGATATGGGGGTTGGTTCTGATGCGAGACTTATCTTCCCCCATAGTGACATCTCTGACATAATGGTTTCTATTCTCAATTCCCCAATGATTTC
>QMNG01000021.1 GCA_003647645.1 candidate division Kazan bacterium
CAGGTGTCAAGACTGCGACAGCCTATCCTGAACCGCTTCGGCGCGTCGTCTACTTCGATGTCGATGCGGGCAAGCGCTATGTGTTCTTGACTAATAACTTCTCGCTTCCACCGCTCGTTATAGCTCAACTGTACAAAGCGCGGTGGCAGGTGGAACTGTTCTTCAAATGGATCAAACAACACCTACGGATAAAAGTATTCTACGGCACCTCGGAAAATGCCGTGAGAACGCAAATCTGGATCGCTGTATCTGTTTACGTACTGGTTACGATCTTGAAAAAACAGCTTGGATTGGAGCAGAGTCTTTACACAATTCTACAGATTTTGAGTCTGACACTTTTTGAGAAAACTCCTATTTTACAAGTACTTTCGGAAGCAAATTACAAAAGTGAAGAAAGTGACTCCACTAACCAATTGTTATTATTTGATTTCTAACCGGACAGTAGTGAACCTTTCTATTGATATTTGCTCTTTGACTTATAGCTCCGATTAACGAAGAAAACGGTATAACAAACAGATTCACACCAAAAGCAGTTAATAAAGGCAATCCCGCAAGGTTAAGCAAAGGTATTCTAACTGAACCGCCACCAATACCGAACATACCACTCATGAATCCTGAAAATATTCCGATGGCAAGATAGGCTACAATCAGCTTCAAATCTAATATAATCCTTAATCCTTTATGTGATTTAGTCTCTATTTTTCGGATTGTCCAATCAGGTTACAACGCTTGAACCTATCGGAAACAAAATCAACTCATTGTCTAATCTGGTAATTAAGTCATTATATATTCTTCTCATGGATCCCGAGACTTCAACCAGCAATTCCCCCCTCGAATACAATTCAGCGATTTTCCTGTCATCCGGAATTCGCGCCAGAATGGATATTCTCTCACGCTGGCAATATTCCTCGATACGGTCATCACCCATACCCCAGCGATTAACTACAACCCCGAAAGGGATGGACAATTCCCTGACCGTATCCACCGCCAGCTTCAGATCACTCAGACCGAAAGGCGTGGGCTCGGTAACCAGCAGGACATAGTCAGATCCTTGCACCGCCTCTATCACGGGACATGATGTCCCCGGCGGTGAATCGAGAATCACCACACCACTCTCGGGCATCTCATCTTTAACAGCCCGGATTAAGGGCGAAGACATTGCCTCGCCGATGTTCAGCCTTCCAGCAACAAATTTAATCGAACCCGCGACGCCGATCTCCACGATTCCTATTTCACGATCCCTCTCCCTGATCGCTTCGATCGGGCAGGCAAGGCTGCATCCTCCGCAGCCGTGGCAAAGCTCCGGAAAGGTCAGAACCGTCCCCTTGACCGCTACAATGGCGCTGAATTGACAGACCTTCCCGCACTCACCACAACCATCACATCTGTCAAGATCGACATCCGGAACAGGAATGCTTGCTTTCTTTCGTCGTTGGATAATCGGCTTAAGAAAGATATGACCGTTGGGAGCTTCAACATCGCAGTCAAGATAGGCTGCCTGACCACCTTGTGAGGCTATTGTTGCAGCAATATTAGCGGCGACGGTTGTCTTACCGGTTCCGCCTTTACCGCTGGCGACAGCGATCTTTATAGGAGTTTGATCAGTCAATTATCACTTGCGATTCATCGACGTCCCACACCTGGGGCACTTCAGGCTCGCACAAGGTGTACCGGGTTTGTGGGGAACCGTTGTTCCACAACCGGGACATATACAATCTCCACCGGGTCCCAGGCCGACGCCGCCTCTGCCGCGACCACCGCCGCGACCGATGCCTCCCCCTCCGCCGCGACCGGCTCCACGACCCTGACCAATATTACCTGCCATTTTCCTTTCCTTGATTTTTTATCCATATTTAAGGGACTGAACACAAACTTAACTTATTATCGAACCAACTCCCCCCATTATACAGTTATCTCCGTAAGCCTTCTTGAACAGCGAGCGGGCGTTGTCACCACTGCAATGGCTGGGACAGACCCTGGTTATGCCAAGCTCCTTAAAAGTCTCGACTATTCTTTGCAACGATGACAACTTCTCACCACGAAGGTGAAAACCACCCATCGTTAAAAAGACATGTCCGTATAGAGCTTCAGCCCTCTTCAGTATCCTGGTGATACCCGGATGGGCGCAGCCGGTTATCACCACCGACCCATCTTCGGTTTTACAGATCAACGACTGCTCATTCACGATCCCCTGCATCTCGCCGGTAGAATAAACCCCCTTGCTTATTATACGGCTTTCGTTCACTTCTGTTAACCTGGCGCCCGTTCTCTTCACATCTGTCTTGAAATCATCCGGGAAGCTGACGGGCAGATACACATTGACATCACTGTTCTCTCGCAGAAAGTCGTTCAGACCTCCAGTGTGATCCCAGTGATTGTGCGAAAGCACGACTGAATCAATCTCCTGAGGCTTCAGGTTGACGTTTGCCAGATTGGACAGCAATACCTCACCATCGCTGCCTGTATCGAACAGTATCCTCCCTTCGCCGGTCTGCACCACGCAGGCGAAACCAAAACCAGTCTTTAGTTTTGGGGAAAAGGAATAGTTGTCGAAGACAATGGTGATCTTCAAAGTTGACATTTGCATTACAATCTTGAGAAACTGATATAAAGAGCAGATCTTATGCCTTTTCAGTCAGCCATTACCGCCATCTTCTCTTCTGCCGACGAAGTCTGCGAGCACCAGATCGGTTACGCTGAGATTTGAAGTTTCCGCCTTTATTGAAACGCCCCCCTTTCCTCATCATGAAATGACGATTCCTGATCTCCCCTGAACTTTCAGTTCGTGATTGACGTGTATTATTTCGACCGATACGCGGTGTCTCTCCTCTTCGCTCAATCAGACTGTGTTCAGATGCACGACGCTCGCTTAGCCAGTCCAACGTCGCGTAAACAGCGCTTTTTACCACATGACCGGCAAGTGAGGATAAGGAGGAGTAGAGACGATCCGGTGGATGGTCTCTACTCCTCGAATCGGTAATCTGACCGTCGGCTTGCTCCTTCCGGACAACAGCCTGATTTCGTCGGATCACGGGAAGATTATCGTTACTCACCTGTTGAACCATCGAGTTCAGCGATCCGCTTCTCCAAGTCCGACAGCCTTTTTTTGAGTAACTTGGATTCAGTTTCCAACACTTTCAGCTCTTCCTCGCGTGGAATGTCAGCCATATATGGTGTTGGGTAGGCCTCGGATCCGTAATACCGAAATCCCCAATTCCAACCGGGAATTCCGGTTGCCCAGAACCGGTTTCGCCAACCACGACCATAACCACCGAATCTACCGCCGCGGCCCATTCCAAAACCGAATCCTCGTCCAGGATTCATATAACCGGGTCTGCTGAATCCGGCGCAATAGCCCATTCCACGGCCCGTCATCGGACCTGCTCCTACAGGTCCCGTTCGATCTCCGTAAGGCATGGCTTTTCTCCTTGTATTAACCTGTTGTTAAAACATTTCACGATTGCCAATGACGCTCAACGTCCGGAGCGTTCATAGCCTTCAGATCACCCCTTTTGAATTGATCGATCGCATCTGAAGCGCTGCCTTTAATGCCTGTGAATACCTTTAATCCGGCAGCATTCAGTGTCATGAAGGCGTTGGGACCGCAGTGACCGGTCAGCAATGCTTCAGCTCCGCTCGATGAGATAAGCTCCGCCGATTGAATGCCGGCGCCCCCCGCTCGATTGAGATTATCACTGTTGTCCACCGCCTCAAATTGACGACTCTCTGTGTCCACAATTAAAAAGTACTTGCAACGACCGAAGCGCGGATCAACCTCGGCGTCCAGCGTATTACCTTTAGAACAAATCGCTATTTTCATCCTTCATCTCCATTTATTTCCCCCTGTGACGTTTACTGCCTCGATGTCTCCCGCCTTTACGACGAAAACGGTTACAACCCGGCATGCAATAGCATGGATCGGAAAGTCTATTTTGCAGCAACGCCTGAATTACTTCCTCAATATTCCCGCTGATCCAGGGTTCAACCTTGATACCGTTCATCGTTAAAAGTCTCAGGAACGATTCCGAGATCGCTCCGCAAAGAACCATTTCAACATTGCTCTTCTTAAGGGTCTCAATCTTCAACTGCGGCGACATACCGGCTAATGATAGAATCCTCCTGGAAGTTTCTCCACCGTCATCGAGATTGACCATCAACAAGTCTCGAGCTACGTCGAAAACCGGTGAAATCCTGTTGTTCCAAATAGTGACTGCTATTATCATCCAGACTGCATCGGATATTTATTAATGGAGGCGTTTATTGGTCGTATTGTCATCCTGAAACCGTTCAGAATGACATGTGGAAATGCAACCATAAGCTACCCTCACAACAATCGTGCAAACTCTATACCATCATCTGGCATTGATGCGATGGAAATATAACTATTGAATTAACAGTTTGTTAATGAAAAGACCGCTGCCAGGCAACGGTCCAAGGGGTGTCAAATATGCTACACTATGGTTAATTAGAGTAGCAATAATGATACTCTATCGCTTCGTCTTATATCTGCCGTCCTCTTTCGGGAGAGCGATACCGAGCCTCTTTATCTTCCTGAACAGCGTTGTTTTGTGAATGCCCAACTCCCGCGCCGTTTCCAGTCTGTTCCAATGATTTCTCTTCAGGGAGGCGCTAATAAACTCTGCTTCCAGATCCTCCAGACTCTTCAACGCACTGACCGGCTTACTCGTTTCTGTGCGCTTACGAATCTCGGATGGAAGGTGATTCAACCCGATATAACCCTCGTTGCATAATACGAACGCGTGCTCAATTATATTTTCCAGTTCGCGTACGTTTCCGGGAAAGTCATGTCGCATCAACAGGGCTAAAACGTCGGGCGATACACCGGTGATAAACTTGTTGCGAAGCCTGTTGAATTTACTGATGAAATGGTCGGTGAGCAGTGGAATATCTTCCCGTCTCTCCCTGAGCGGAGGCATTTCGATCTGAACGATGTTTATTCGGTAATACAGATCCAGCCTGAACTTTCCCTTCTTGACAAGCTCTGAAAGATGACGGTTGGTGGCGGTTATTATCCTGACATTCGCCTTTTTCGGTTCGACACCGCCGAGCGGTTCGTAGTATCCGTCCTGCAGAACCCGCAGCAACTTCACCTGTGTCGCCGGAGATAGATCGCTGATTTCATCCAGGAATATCGTACCGCCTTCCGCCAGCGCGAACCTTCCCGGTTTATCCCGTTTTGCATCGGTGAAGGCTCCGGCTTTATATCCGAACAGTTCGGATTCGAGCAGCGTGTCCGGCAGGGCGCCGCAGTTCACTGTCACCAATTGCTTTTCACTTCTGTGACTTAGATTATGAATCGCCCGTGCCAAAAGTTCCTTGCCGGTACCGCTCTCACCCTCAATCAGTATAGATGAATCGCTCTGCGCGACAAGGGGAAGTTTCTCAAATATCCGTCTGATCCCCGAACTCTTGCCGATGATATCCTCGAACGAGTATCGCTGTTTCAACTCCTTGCGCAGCTCTTCAACCACACTGAGATCGCGGAAGGTTTCAACACCTCCCACGACGCTGCCTTTCTCATCCCTGAGTAATGCCGTGGAAATGCTGATCGGTATACGTTTGCCGTCGTTGTTGATAATGTAGATTTTCCTGTCTATAACCGGCTGACCGGATTTT
Organism: candidate division Kazan bacterium; assembly: GCA_003647645.1. Taxonomy (GTDB): domain Bacteria; phylum Patescibacteriota; class Kazan-3B-28; order Kazan-3B-28; family Kazan-3B-28; genus B79-G16. The sequence continues at coordinate 5,638 of QMNG01000021.1, forward strand.
GTGGTCTGGCGGAGTGCACAGTTTGTCTCGCAGATACTTGCGCGAAAGACCTCGCAGCAGGGCTTTCCAATCGCTTCCTCGCGCCTGACGCCGGTAATCCTTTCTGCGGCTCGATTGAATGATGTCACCAGCCAGTTTCTATCCACTGTAAACACACCATCCGCAATGCTGTCCAATATGATCGGCAGGTGATCCCTATTTTGTGGTTTATCACTCAATTCAACCTGAGGTTTAACTTCTGGACGCAGGGTTTGAAACGTCTCATCCCTCCACCTTCACTCACCACGCGCAGGATTTTATCATCAATCACGACCACTCCCGACAGCACGGTCACCGGCGTTCCGCTGAAAGCCTCAGGAACGAGGGGAGTTGACGGTCCGAGGATAACAACCTCGCGGCAATCGGTTGCCGCCTCAAGCAGACCGTCCATAGTCCCGTTAATAATGGCGGTGCCGGTCATTAATGCAACGTCACAGCTCCCGAGCCCTTCCGTCGCATCCGATGATTCGATCAATCCATCAGCCATGGTAGTATCAATCTCGTATATTTTCAGACTGCATTGATCACGGATATCCTTAACCAACGGCTCGAAATGCCCGATCATAGCAACCTGTTCGCCGGCTTGAAGTCCAATGACTGAGCGGACATCACCTGATAATGTCCTCCCCCCGGGTGAGCCGATAACTGCGTTCGCCGCAGCCAGTCCGATCGACCTCGAGAGAGAGTTGTTCGTTTTTAACCAGGATAAAAGTTCACCCGCGTTCATGCCGGCAAGATGACTGTCATCTGACAGGAGCATATTCTCGCAGCGCAGACTTTCAGGAAAAAGGTACGCTAAACCGATGGAACCATTATCCAACTGTACACTGACATATTTCACCCCAATTCTAACATCGGACACGTTCAGTTCAACGGCGCTATCTGCAAGCGTTTCAGTAATTCTGTCCGCTATTCCCATATTATTGTAGACTGCAAACTTCCTTTGGGGCTCGACAAATCGGCCCCTGCGCAAAGACGGAATTTCACCTGTCTGTTTCCTGGAATGAACATTAACTTGGAGGGCGGACATTCCTGTCCGCCCTTCCAAGTGTCAAATATAAACTGATTGGATTAATGGACAGCGATAACCCGCATCAACGTTGTCTTCGACCCAGTCCCCTTCCGTGCCCCCCGCCGGAATGACCGCCGCCTCCACCCTGACCCCTGCCGCCTTCGTGTATGCTTCTCTTCATGGTCGGTTCATCGAGCGGAGAAACCAGGCCGCTGTGAACCTTCACTACTGCTTCTCTCACGGTTATACCATGAAATGAATAAACCTTCATGCCGGCGCTGACCAAATCACTGAACAGCGACGGTCCTATGTTACCGACCAGAACACACTGGATGTCCCGGGTGGTAAAATGACCGATTCCATGAACGGGAGATTCATCACCGACGCCGGGTATTACAGTGAATTCCATAGTTTCAGGGTCGATGACGAGGAAATACGCCGCATGCCCGAAACGCTTGCTTATTTTTGCATCCAGATCTGCTCCGGATGCTGCCGCCAGATACTTCACGATGATTCCGTTTAAGTTTTTTAAAATGTCCGCAGTCAGCGCGACAGGGTCACAGGATGTCCTCTTTCGCCGGGATGATCCGACCTGTGAATCAGCTCCGACTCGCGGCCGCCTCAGGGTCTATAATGCAGGATAAACCTCCACCTGACTTAACTTTCACCAGGCAGCTCTGCAGACAGGCACCGCATTGGATTATGTCCTCATCCTGTTTCCCTCTCATCTTCTTCGGCAGGTCGGGATCAGCTATCAACGGTCTGCCCAGCACAACCGCATCCACGAATCCCCCATTCAGAGCGCGTCGAATCTCAATTGGATCACCCATTCGTCCGGCGACGACCACGGGAACCGAGACCTTGTTCTTGATCCCGGCTGCCCATTTGAGATTCCTGCCTGCCGGTAACCTCATGTGTTGAAAATACCAGGGTGGTGAATCGCAGACCGAGCCGCTGGCAACATGTAACGCCGTAACACCTTCATCCTCGAGCATTAATAACAAAGGCTCCTCGCTGGATCGTGTGGGTGATCACTCGTCGACCGAGGTCAAGTGTTGTGGCAACCTCAGGCACTCTCCCCCCTGC
>QMNG01000022.1 GCA_003647645.1 candidate division Kazan bacterium
TCTTTTTTTAACAGCAAACCACGAGTTGATACTATTTGTTTACCATTCATAATCCTTCCGCAAACCACAGGTTTTCCTTCGACTGTATAGTTAATTCCGAATCGAAGGTATTCCTTTACTTCGAACACGCTATCTGAAATTTTCCTCACTACAGTGAGTTCTTTAGCCATGATTTTACCTCGATAGCAAATCTTTAAGCCTCTTTACTGTTAAAATAAGCTCGTTTCCGAGTTCTGTGACATATACTATTCTATCCCTTCCGTGTTTCTTTGTTTCAATCATTCCAAGTTTTTCAAACTCTCTAATGTAGAAAAAACAATACGAGTATGTAAAATCTGTTTTTTTCTGTATGTATCTTACATTGACACCATTTTCAAGAGCAAGTGCAAACTTCATAAAATTTTCAAGACTTGTTTTTTGTATCATATTCATCACATTTAACATATATAATAGTAAAATTTATAAATCTTTGTTTTTCGGAAATCTAAATATCTTTAATCCATAAACGAAAAAGAACATATTTACAATTATATTTAAAGCATACATGAAAATCATATACAACTCAAAACTACATATTGAAATAGCTATATAGAAAACCAAATAATTCAAAATATATATTAAAGACCATCTTACCTTAAAACCGATAAACAAGGACAGTATAATCAATAAAACTATATTCCCAATACCAAAAATACCGAAACAATACCAGAACATACTAAAGACTAATAAAACCTTCAACATATATTCTGCAAAGTCCCTTACATATGGTATCGTTTTAATTTTTCCCACCTTGTATTGTTTTTTATAACCTTTATCTGGGCTACAAGAGATGAATACAATATAATCGTGTAATAATATGCTATGAACAAAGGCATTATCAAATACATCTTCTTATTTTCAGGTCTTCCAAGCGATAACTGTATGGAATATATCATACATGAATACATGAAGAATACAATAAGAGCGTAGAAGCTTGACCATACAATCGGATACAGATATATCATCAATCTCGGAAACAAACCATAAAACGCATAGAAGAATATTATGAACATCTCTATACTTACAGCAAGTCTTTTTTTAGTAAACATATGCTTTGCAAAAACTTCATATGCTCCTTGTTGCCATCTTACTCTCTGCTTTATCAAATCGGAAATTGATGCTGGAGCTTGAGTATAGCATACAGCATCTATCGATGCTATAACCTTATATCCTCTTTCAAGTATAGCAATAGATGTATCAAAATCCTCTGTTATAGTTCCTTCTTCAAACCTTTTCAGAGCATCTTTCTTATATATCGAAAAAGCACCAGGGGTGCATACCACACCACCGAAATAAGACTGTGCATTACGCATAACCCTTATACCGAGTTCATATTCCACTTTTTGTATAAATCCAAGAATTTTGCTTTGTGATATAGGTATTATATTACCAGCAACAGCACCTATATCTTCAGAATAAAACTTTTCTGTTATCCTCTCTATTGCATCTCTCTTCAGATATGAATCTGCATCTATTGTTACAATGTATTTGCCTTTAGCATGTTTCAATCCATTATTCATTGCAGAAGCTTTTCCTCTGTTTTCCTGATTTATGAGTTTTATATCATGTTCCTTATGTTTTTTGATAAAATTTTCAACAACTTCTTTCGTGTTATCCGTGCTACCGTCATTTATGACTATTATTTCAAGTGGTCTGTATGTCTGTTTTATGCATGATTTTAAGGTTTTCTCTATACAAACTCCTTCATTGTAAGCTGGTATGAGTATTGTTACAAGGTCTTTGATTTTTGTTTTTTTGTAACCGTTTTTGGCTATTCTAAAGGCTAAATAAAGCATGTAAGGAGAGTCAAGCAAAATCCAGAAGAGTAGCAGTTGTTCTATGGTCATGAAATTACTAATAACAATAAGATTTATAAACATTTTATAGATGCCGAAAAATTTATAAATTGGCTATATCAAATATCTTTCTGTGGGGTGTTCACCTTTATTCCATTGCGGATTGTGTAACTTCTGTTTGAGCTTTTTGATGTCCTGTGGATGTCACCACCCCCGTCCACAGGACAGCTATTTCTCTTAAACTTTCATTATAACATTAGGTTTAGGCTCGAATACTATACCCTCTCTCAAGCATTTTTCTAAATAATCTTCCTCAATTCCCTGTTCTCTCAATTTTTCAAGCAAATAATTTCTCGGAACTCCTTCGAAGGGTTCTCCTCTTTCCTCGCATTCAGCTTTATGGAATGCTATTGCTTCATTCAAAACAACCATAAAGCGTTTATGTTTATCTCCAGATATTGTATATTCTGATATTGATAGTATACCCATTCTCTTTGCTATATCTTTAACTTCACGAACAGTTAGCCAAACCTTTGCTCCTTTTCTATCCTTCTTTTTGTTTTTATCGAGACCGAGTCTTCTTAAAGAATTTGATATCGCTCTTGGTTTTATTAACTCCTTTTCTCTTTCAGATAAACCTTCACGCATCCTTTCTGTTATATCCTTTATGTAATACCAACCATCGTGTGTAACCATTTCAATAAGCAAATACATTAGATTGCTATCCCTTGTTTCCGCTATATCTTCTTCAACTCTATATGTCTCTATATCCAATGCAAGAGAAACCAAATCATAAAGAACCTTTTTGTCCCCTGTCATCTTTGCGATTGTGAACAAAGGTTTCCATAACTGATATGGTCTTCCTATAATTAAGTCTTCTATTTTATTTAGAAGCATGTTTCTTACCATATTTTTCGATTCTTCGGATTTGCTTTCAAAAAAATCCATGATGTTTGTTTTATCATCTTCATCGTCTATGCTGATTATTAATGATTTGAACATATCACGGTTTTCAATGAAATAGTCTATCATATCGTTTATGTTTGATTTGATATAGTCCATAACCTTTTTCGATTCTTCAAGAACATCCATATAATAAAAGAACAATACATTCATGCAATAATCCCTTATTTTAACAAACATTTCATCGCTCCTTACAGGCGGTTCTCTGTTCATTTTCTCTGTAATACCACGAACAAGTGTTACAGGTATACATCTCGATTTTGTGGTCTCATTAAGACCAGCAATATTCACTATAACCTTCGGAGAATATACTTCATATCGTTTCATAACCCTTCTTCCACCACGCTCTTCAACCCTCGATACTATTGCTCCCTTCTCGTATCCAGAATTAAGCAAATTAAGAACTTCCTGATTGTTGTTATAGTGTTCTGCTTCATCTATGCCAAGAACACCTTTCATTGCTGTAACATTTCTAAACAAAGATGCAACAGTTTCATTAACAGACCAATGTCCATTGAATCCCATAAATGTTATAAGTTTCAAGGTTTTACTTTTACCAGAGCGTGGTAACGCTGTTATGTATATGTAAGGAAAGGATGTAAACAATGGATAAAAATATGTGGCTATCGTATATACTGTGAAAAGCGTATAGTATCTTGGGTCTGTATATTCCATGTAGTAATCAAAAACCTCATATATCTTGTCATAAGCACCTTTTATCGTAAAATCTTTTTTGCTAAAAAGACACATAGCCCAAGCTTTTATACTCTTTCTACTCCAAAAACTTATGTTTTCAATTTCAAAGGTATGTGCAAGCCTTATATTAAAAGGAAGCTTGTCACTTATATCTATTTTTTTATTTAGAATATATTCAAACGGAACTATTCCCTTTCTTTGTCCATCATACCATATAAGACATGATTTTTCAACTTCTACTATTTCTCCGTTAACTTCTTTTTTGTATTTCAAAGGGTGTAATAGAAATATTGTATTATTAGCAAAATCAAATGATGGATTTATTAATGGTGTCTCATCGTCCCACACTATTTCTTCAAAATTTTCCTTTAAATCACCTTCGGAAGTATCTACTTTAATATCCTTAACTTCTTCCATTAGTTTTTCTCGTCTTTTCTTTTCTTCTTCCCGAATTTTTCGAAGCTCCTCTGGTGTTTTTAATGCGGGAAACAATTCTTCAGCAAGTTCTTCTCTAATGCTTCTTTTTTCTTCAGACATCATGAAAATCTTCTACTTCTGCTTCCAATATTCCTTTTTCAGATATTACCCAATACGGTCTTGCAAATACCCAAGCAAAACTATTCGATAAAATTTCAGACCTTAAAACCTTTTCGACATCTTCTATTGTTGCATTTAATTTTATCGCTATTTCTTCGGTTGTCAAACCAACTTTACAATCTATACATTTGCTACAAGGACATTTAGCATGTAAATATGTTGAATACAATTCTTTCAATATTTTCTTTCTTAAATCCGTCATCAGAAACCCTCCCTTTTTTCAATAACGATGTATCTCTTGCCATTTTCTTCGTTTTCATAGAGGCTTACAATTAGCTGTTTTTCTTTGCTTGTTTCATCAACACCTAAATCGAGAAGTTCTGGTGTTATCGATAATCTTAATGATGGTGAACCATTAAGATTTGCAAACTGAACCCTGCAGAATCGTTTTGTTATTAGTTTCATGATGTTGCTTTTACTTTTTGTATTTAAATACATTTATGTGGTAAAAGTTATATAATCAAATATTATGTATTACATTATTAGATATTCAAATATATAGATTTAAGTAAACAATACGGTTTTTTGGGTATTTTCAAGGAGTGTGACGATAGTGACGAAGCACTCATGATATTGGTTTTGAAAAATTTAAAAATCATTAAAACTTTTTTAAATCGATATCATGCATAGAAATTTTTGAAAAACATACAATATATTGTATGATATAAAATTTATAAAATTATGGTTAAAAATGTGACGATGTGACGAATGTGACGATAAAAAAGGGCATACAGGCTATAGGTGACGATATGATGATAAAAAATATCAATAAAATTTATAAATAGGTGCTTTTAAATGTATCATCACATCGTCACAACAAATCTTTAAAAAGTTAACCAAAAATTTGTAATAAATTTTTTAAAGTTTTTTATTTTTTTTAAATTTTTATTAATTTTTTCTATCATCACATCATCACATCATCACATCATCACAGAGCATTCCAAAAATTAGGGGGAAGTGGTCAAGCCTTTTTTTAAGAAATTATCATCACATCATCACCAAATGATATACCACAATATATTGTATAGCACTAAAATCTATATATTCGAATATATGATAATACAATATACAATAATCAAATATCTATATTCAAAACAATAAAACAAACTTTACTAAAAATCGCAAGTTTTAGTTAACTCAAATTTCCATAAAAAATGAAGGGGTCTCATGAGGCGACCTGTTCTGAACAGGTAGACATCCCCACAAGACCCCATACCTACAATAGTCTGCTTCTAACAAAGGGGTATCATTCTTTCTTTCTTTCAATCCTACAATAGTCTGTTTGTAACCATTCACTCGCCGAAGGTCATCGTGAGGTGAACACCCAACAAATCTCCCCTGTTCCAAATCCCTTATTCGATTATATGTTTTGAAAATATTTAAAACTTTTGATTAAATATCAATTGAGTGTTTAGTTCCCCTGCAGGGTATAATTTAAGTTCCCGTTGTGACCGCAAAGATGACTGCGGTAACGACGGGTTTCCTTTTTTTATAACAATTGTTATAACAATTATTATAATGATGATTGGGGTCGTAGCTCAAGCTTTGGAAGAGCGTCGCCCTTGCAAGGCGAAGGCTGTGGGTTCGAATCCCACCGACTCCATAAATTTTAGAACAAATCCCCGAACTTCTTAATCATGTCAATCATTGAATTAAACATTCTTTTCCATGTTTCATATATTGTTTTTGCTTTATACTTCTCTTCTTCCTCGTCTTCCTTTGTATAACCAAAAAGTTTTTTCTTGATTTCCATTTTTTCTTTAAAGTTTCCTGACCCATATGTTCCAGAGGTTTTCTTCGGTTTTTTCTTCGGTTTTGATTCTGGTTTCACTTCTGCTTTAATCGGAACATACCCTGAACCGTTTTTGGAATTATCTAAATAATCTACAAGAGGTTTTATGTCTGTGATAGGTTTATACAAAACACTTGCTATTGCCTGTTGGTCTCGGAAACCCTCATAGACCACATCGAATTTTTCAACTGTCGTTATCCCTGTTTTCAAATTATGCTTCATTTCGATTTCTATTTTTCCGTATGGCATACTAATCGTCCTTGTATTCTTTGTTGAATTTGTATATATCTGCGGCTGTATCTATTGCATATCCTATTCCATGTGGCAAAGACTTTGCTAATTCTCCTGCTACATATCTATCGTTTGATTTAATACTGCCTTTACCACCTGTTCTCACTCCGTTACTTTCTTTTTTTACCCAACCTTCAACTTCCATGTAGCCTGTATATGCCATTCAAATCACCTCATCTGCTTTTATACTCATCAGCAAGGTTATCAAGTTCCCTTTTTATATATTTTTTGAGATTGCTGGAACACATACCTGTATTATCTTTTGCCCACGCACTTCCCCGTGTTTTTACATAGTTTTTCTTGACTTTAATCTCTGCTTTTACTTTAATCTCTGTTTTGTATGACACTGTTATCACCTTATCTGCTTCAAGGAGGCTCTGTCCTTTAGGGCAGAGAGGAATTGAAGCAAACATTTAAATTTATTAATAAGATTTATATCATTATGCTGGGGAGTAAATGCCTTGAGATAAACATTCTCAAACCAACCAGACATAAACAAACCCTTCTTTTCGAATGTTACAATACCTTTTTTGAAATGGTTATGCAAATCCTTAACATCAAAAAGAACAATACCAACATTTCGAGAAAGGAAATACAAAACCTTATTTACAAGACTTTCAGAAAAGAATACAATATCGCTTCTCAATTGATTATTGAAGCAAAAACTTATGCTTGGAACATCCGAAAACAAAGAATACCAAAAAAGATTACAGTCAGATTCGATAAAAGACTCTTTTCCATAAAGACCACAAGAAGAAACAACCCTGTCCTTTCCTTGAGGCTCAACCACGAAAGAATTGCCATTCCAATCAGACAGGATGGTGCTTACAAACGGTTGCTTGAACACATCCAAGATGGATGGGAAATCACATCTATCACAATGACCAAAGACTTCAGGTTCTACGCTACCATCAAGAAAGAA
>QMNG01000023.1 GCA_003647645.1 candidate division Kazan bacterium
CCGCAACCTTTAAATAGGAGTTCGTCATATACTTCCGTAGTGACAAAAAATGTTGGCATATGTAATTTCCGCAATAAAAGGTGCAATAAGCGGTGGCATAGCAAGCTTTATCGGCTATGCAAAGCAAGAGAAGCCAGAGAAATGGGAACTTAGCAAAGCCGTTAAGACAGTTGTTCTAGGTGCATTGACAACTTCGGTGACTGAAGCATCTGGTCTTTCATTGACAGAAATAGCAACTTTTGTATCTACATATTTGACCAGTCAAGGAATACCATTGACACCTCTAGAAGTTGAAATGATGATAAGTGTTGGTATGGTCATGGTTGCCGACCAAGTTGTAAAGGTAATAGTCAGAAGAACCGACATAAAGGCTCTGTGGAACAAAATCAAATCTTTCTTAAGCAAATATTGGAAAACCGATACAGCATAACGTCCGATGAAGGCTGACAGTCCGTGATGAAAATATTCCTTCGCTTTACCAGTTCCGAGCCACCGAAACCAGTAGAAACCATTTTTATTGAAAATTCTATTCCACGTAGAATTGAGACACTTTCCATTTTTTCTACTCCAGAATGGATTAGTGCTACTTGTGCATGTGGAAATCCCGCTACTGTTATGGTCAAAATAAACGATGATATACCTATACCTAAATGTCAAAAATGTGCAGAAAAACTTTGGGAAGAGGCGGTAAAGCAGACACGGTTAAAGCGAGAGACACGACTTGTTCATTCACGGCGTGGCAAATTTGAATGGAGTCCAGATGGAGAACGATGGTATTCAGTAAGAAAAGATAAAATTAAATTGACCAAATCAATTGGACAAGTAACGGAAAAAGAGTATGAGCAATTGTTTGAGCGACTCTACAATGGTGAAACGATTTCTTGCATGGCAGAGTATAATAAAGATGAAAAAATATTGATTATTTCTTGGGAATCAACGCTATGAGTATGAACTATATACTGGAATGTAGTATTCGGCTCCATTTATCCATATTTTAATAACTTTTACCAAGTTACTAACACTTGATGCATTTGCACTCGCTGGGTCAAAAATATAATGACCATTTAAAACTAAACCGTTTTTTGTGAAATATGCCATAACAACATCATTTCCTCTGTCTTTCAAGTATATTCCTTTGTTTGTTCCGACAGTCAAGTATAAGTCTAAATTGTCTAATGAGTTTATTTCTGAACCCTTTACGTATATTTTGTCAGTCAATACTACTACATTTGTCATTTTCGATGTGTTTATTCCATTCATTCCTTTGTTATAGTATCCTTTAATTATTACCGCCTTTTCACAGCTTACATCGAAATGGTATGAACCGTTTTGATTTTCCCAATAACCGCCGTTTACGTAGAGAGTGACTAGGTGATGACCGCTGGCAGTTGTGCTTCTTACATTTGCGTATCCACCAGTTCCCTTAGTAAACATGTGGATGGGTTCAAGGTCTAGGCTTAATGGCTTATAAGTTGCGTTATCTTGTATTAAAATGTTATCTTTGTCTGATTCCATCCATGTGCCAAATACTCTAAGTCGTGGATTTCCATTTTCACTTGTGATAAGAATATTAGTTGTGGTGCCTTCGAGTGCACCGCCTATAATGGTTAATGCTCCGCCACCAAGTTTAATATTGGCTACTGTAAAACCATTATTATAGTCACCTAAATATAATGTATTTTGCCCGTAACTGTTATCTTGAATAATGCCGTATTCGGTAGTTCCGCCACCATCTAGCATTGGCTCTCCAAGCTGAAATCCGCTGTTAAGTGTAATATCAATTAGGCATGAACCGCTTACCGCTTTTGCATTCTTTATTGCTACTTGTTCAACTCTGTTATGTGTTACTATTCCAGTTACGGTTTGTTCGAAATCAATTACCTTTGTTACTTTACCATTTCCATCTATTACACCTTTGCCACATATTACTACGTGGTTCTTGTCTCGTCCATCTATTAATCTAGTCATGTCGGCATTAGCTTTAAGAATTGCACCCGCCTCAAGATATATTGTCAAATTGTTATTCGGTATAATTGGATTGTTGATTAGATAAGTTCCTTTCTTTATAAATATCAGTCCGCCATCACTTAATTCATTTATTGCATATTGAATTATTTGTTGTGCATCTTCTCCAGAATAAACATTTCCACTTCCATGTCTGGGAACGGCATATATCATGTTATCTTTTTTATAAATGACATAGCCCGCTGGAATTAAATCGAGTAGATTATTCCATTCTTCTGGCTGAAGGGTCGAATCTAAAGTTTTCTGATTATCAAACGCCATTTTTATCACCATATATATATGTCATTTCATCTAAATAAAAATTATCCTTACAATTAATGTTAATATACTCCACCTTCGGTAATTTCATCGCAATACATTTCCATAGTTATTTCCCAGTCATAATTTTGGTCAACTATATAGCGAAATCTTATATTGAAAACATAAACATAGTAAGTTTTGTTTGGATTATCCCAGAGGTAAAACTTTCTTCTTCCTTTAAGAAAACTTCTTGAATAGCCAAATGAAATTGGAAATGTATATGGGAAACTACCACCAATTCGTTTCAACAACTTCAATTTAGAGCCGTCTGTTATTTTGCCTTCTAACCGCAATATACATGGACTGGCAACATGAAATCCAGTATCTAAACTTGGTGGTCTATTTATGAATCTTTTATCAAATATACTTATCGTCTCAATAAATTCAATATCATTAATAACATCAATTATATATTTTTGTTCTCCAACTAGGAACCATGCATCGCCCATGTTATTCGTGGATAAATCATAGAATTTTATGCCAGTTGTTACGAAATCAATTTTAAATCTCCAAGGATAATCAAAATTTTTGGAACCTTCCCATCGAAAAGTAAGTTTTGCTATTTTGCCCGCCTCAAAAACATCTTTCCAACTACTTCCCCCATCTTCGCTTACTTGAAAATGAACTGCCTTTTTATCAGTTTTATGAGTAAGATAAAGATTTTCTAATTCAGTCTTTTTTTCTGAAGAAACCCTTCCCTCAAGATGAACTTTTATTACATTTTCAATTGTTAGTTTGTCGGAAATTATGGCTTTTGCCCTAAACGGTATTTTTTTAACATTGTATTTAATTGAATATTCTTCTTCCCATTTTATTATTCTGTTACCCTCGTCATTTAAAGTCACAATTACATCTTCGAATATATAATATTCTATTTTCAATCTTATCATTTTCATTTAGTCCACACCCATTGAGCCTTATATCTATAAATATAAATCTGCGGATAATATTGAACGGGGTCTGGCTGTGTATTAGTAAAACTGATGTAGAGAGGATACATATTTGTATTTTCTCCAGTTTCAGACTCATCGAACGCTAATACCGCCTTCAACTCATTATCTACTTTGAATTTAATAATTTTTGCTTCCCAATCAACATCTGCTTCTAATCTATATTTAATATTTTCATCCAGCCCCGCCAATGTAACAACTTGTGCTTCACCCGCATCATTTAAAATTGCCTTTAAACAATATGGATGCCCGCTAAATGATTCTTTTTCTATAAAGAAACCAAATCCTTTATCACTACCGTTAAACATTCGTAAGTAAACAAAATCTCCATCATTCCATGTAGTTGCATTGTTTGTGTCACTTCCTTGATTTGGAATTTTTATTTCCATTACAAATTTTGGATTAGCATTAAATGGAATGGTAGGTTCATTTATCCAAACATGATATTCTCTCTGGTATCCAGCCACTTTGTGCCCTTTCACTACAAACCAGTCATCATTACAAAGTAATTCATTTCCAGTTTCTTTAAATTGTTCACTCCAAGATGGGTCATTTTCATCTTTAGGAGCCAGTTTTTCATCGTTTTTGGCTGTTATTGACCACATATCAGTTATTTCGTTAGCATCTAACTTTGACTGTTGAGAACCTTCTCCAATCCAATCAGCAATTGTTGTTCCAGCAAGCTGTGCCTCTCTAAGTTCACGTCTAATTTCTGCCCATTCATCTGCAATGTCTTTCCACCTAGTTGATAATGTTATTGTTATTGTCTCTTCTTCTCCTCTTACTTCTTTTTCAATACGATGTATCCTATATGTGCCATTTATTCCCATTTCCTCATCTATTACTTTTACATCATCACCAACATCATATTGTCCTTCGAATTCATCATAACCCAAAGTAAAAGTTATTTCCTCAATTGGATAGGCATTTTCTTTTAGCAATACATCTGCAATTGTATTTGCCGCATCCTTACTATCAACTGACCGTCTAGAAAAGATTTTTTCATATGTTGTTCCTACTTGGGAAATAGCATTAGTATCAATTTTCCATTCCGACATTGCAGTTGTTTCTTGCTTTCTTCCTTCAGCTTTTCCAATAATCCTTACCCGTTGAAATGTATCTCTAATTAATTTTGTGTAAGTTAAACTTTCAAAATGTTTCCCTCTTTCAAAAATTACGGAAGAAGATTTATCACTTCCTTTCCTTGAAGCAACATGAAATTCTGCCGTTTCTTTATGTGGAATCCACCATTCCCAAGGAATATAGTTTTCGTGGGTTAAGTCTAAAATTCGACCTAAAGCCTCGGAAAGACGCATAAATGAAAAACTGACTGGGTTTATTGGTGAATTATAATCGCTTATAAAAACATTTGCAATTTGGTCTTTGTTGTTACCAATAACTCGATATTCACTATCTTCTGCTTGCCAAACAAATATTTGGCTAATCTCCCATTTATAATCAGCGTCCGCAGTTATCTCAATTTTTATATATCTTACATTAGTTGGCTCCCAAACCTCTAGAATATCTCTGCATTGATTATTACTTCTTGAAACTTGTAGTGTCCAATTTGTATTATCTGTGCTTGTTAAAATTTTATAGTTTCGTGCGTAATAATCTACATTTTTTCGGCACTCAATTAAAATAGCATAAACATTAGATTTTACAGACCCTAAATCTATTTTGAACCAATCTCCCGTTCGTTGATATTCACTTTCAGCAAGATATGCTGTAACTTTAATCTGTGTTATCCGTATTCCATCTCCAGCGGTGCTTCTTATTTTTATTGCTAAATTATTCAAATCTTCGGGTTCATCAATACAAGACGTAATATTAACAGTTTCCCCTACATATTCACTTGATGATATACTTACTAAATAATAGGAATCCCATGTTTCCCCTTTATTAGTAGAAATGTATATACCGATTTGTCCTTCTGATGAACCAGTTTTCTTCATTTTCACTATTAAGTTCGCCCATATCACAGATGTTCCATTCCGCCAACCAGTTATAACGTTATCTTGAAAAACAAATTTTACCATCTCCTTTCCGCTCTCATTTGTCTCAATATAGCTATTGTCTCCATCATCAGTATTAATCCAAGGCTCGGTGCCGTGTGTGCTCCATTCTGTTTTTTCATGAGTAAATGTATCTACTTTTATTTCTCTCCATTCTCCACGAGCTCCTAATCGCCATGCAAAACCATGTTGTCTTAATTTTACATAACTAGGATGTGTCCTTGGGTCACTTCTAATTGCTGAAAACTGTGCATCATATAAATCTATTCCATATCCAATTCTATGAAATACCGAACTTGTGGCGGGGTCATCTGATTTTGGGCTATAAAGCAGAAAGTGAACCAGTTTTGAAGGATTTACTGCACCAAAAAATCCATTTAACTTTGCTCGCTCAAACCGTTCTATAAATTTTTTCCATAATATTAATTTTCGGCAACGACCAGAAATACGCTTTGAAAGACCGCTATCACTCCATTTTTGCTCGATTTTTTCAACAAAGCCATAAAATTCAAGTGTGTCACCATTATAAATTCTTACAACATCGAATGGATTTACTTCAGTATTGTAATCTATATCTATACTGAATGTGTCTGGGTCTTTGCTTGGATGACGTTTTTCAAACCAGATTCTGGTAAAAGGAACGACTGCATTGTTTATTTTTACTATATAGTCTCCCATTTCACTCCTTCTCCTTCAATGCATCTCTCAAGGCACGGCGAATCTTAATATCTAAGTCATCAAAATCAGCCCTTGTATGAACTTCTCCTATTTCAATTTTTACTTCAGTTTGATGAATCGTAGGTGTAGATTCTGGTGCAAAACCAGTTGGACGACCAGTTGAAGGATTATAAATTATTTCTCCCTCGTGAACCAATGCAAGACCAGTATGCGGAACAAATCTAGTTCCCATCTGATAGCCTACTTGTTGTTGTCCCATATACCATGCGGCAAGAGCCGCACCAATACCTACTATCGCCGCCATACCTAAAGTCAAAACTGACATAGCAATTGCCGCTTTCCATAATGCAATAGCTAGAATTCCAACTGCCACCGCAACCATCAAAATCAAGGCTGGCATTACACCAAAGTTTTCAACAAGAAATGATGTTATCTCGTAGAAAACTATAAATATTATCATGATTTTCATGGCTGATGCTACAACGGCATCAAGTGCAATTTTCATTCCAAATAGTGAAATAGTATAAGCACTATTGGCAACACTTCCAGCCATAAATACTGTTTTAAGATATAGAATTGCACCCATTAAAACTTTTGCCGCTCCAGCAACAAGAAGTATTGTTCCAATTGTAATCCCTAGAATTGCAATAAATTGTGCTAAAGCTTCATTTTCAGCTATTGTATCCAAAAGACGCATAATCAATTCTAATGCTGGTCGCAAAACTCTTAAAACCTTCTCCCCAATAGCACCTAATGCCCGTTCAGTTTTTTGTTGAAAACTAGCCATAAATTGTGAACCTTCAATTGAAAACTTACTCATGTAAAATAAGGCACTCAAAATCATTGACCCCATAGTGGCATACATTAAGCCCATACGTATAGTCGCACTAGCAAGTTGTCTCTGAAGCAATATTTGCTCCATTTCTTTCTGCTTTAATTTATCAAGATTTCTAATAGCCGCACGAAAAGCATAGTCAGTATAGTTTACGGCACGAAGGGCAATCCATATAGTTCTCATACCTAAACCTAAAGCCAAACTTACTCTAC
>QMNG01000024.1 GCA_003647645.1 candidate division Kazan bacterium
TGGGGCTTAAACCAGTAAATTAATAAAAAATTCGCGAGGGCACAACTCTCCGCTCGCTATCGTTCGCTTCGGCACGTTGCACTTTCGGGCTTTGCCCTCGCCACACTTTGTCCTAACGGACAACTTCGCATAAGCCGATATGTTAAGTGAAATAAATGGTTGCGGGAGTGTCTTCGGCACAGATTGTTTCGCCTCGCTCAAATATTAATAAGGAGATTTTTCGTCTCTAAAACTAAAGAGTAGGGAGCATCATGTTTCGAAAAATTATTAAACTAGAAAAATAAATTTACATATGATGATTAACAGTAAATATTCATTATATCTCGCAGGTGGAATAAAACTTTGGCAAGATTGTTTCAAAAAAAAATATTCAAAATATTTCAACAGAAAGGTTTCACTTTTTGAACCAGGAAACGTTGAATTTAAAATACCAAAAGAACACAAAAAGATTCCTATAACAATAGCTTGCTATGTTTTAGATAAAATTAATCACAGCGGTGCTCTTCTTGTTTATATGAAATATTACAAACCACCAGACGGTTCTCCGTCTGGAACTGATAGCACTTGGGAGTGTGGGTATGCAATAGCTCAGGGCAAACCCGTGATTATGCTAATTGAGGATAAAGAACACATAGATTATTATGCTAATCAATGGATGGTGAGTTTTAGTATTAATGCGATCCTAACGACTGATAAAGAAGTTGCGAAAATAGTAAAAAATCATCCGAAATTTGTTCACACGACTGTTCTTCTTGCCCAGAATCCCGAACAATTTGAAACCAAGATAATTGAATATCTGGATGACTATTACCGATCTATTTATTCAAGATCCGGAATTATTAATTATCATGTTGATGAAAGAGCAAGGTGTCTTTTTAGCAGACAGAATTTGAGAAAATTAGTTTTCATCAATTCCAAACCAGATGTGAAAATACTCAAAGAGCTAAAAATCTTAGAAAAACTTAATTTCAAATCAGATAAAGATTCATTAAAGGTTTGTAGAATTGAAAGAAATATTTCAGATTACTTAACAAATAAACTTTCAGAAAAACAGCTAAATTCAGCAATTGTTGCTGTAATAAAATCATGGAAAAAACCTGAAGATTATATACTTGATTGCTTAGAGCATTCGATTAAACCACCTTTTGAAAAGATAAAAAGAAGGAAACAAGGGATTAAGAAAACCCGCCCTGAACTATTTTTTGAACTTTATGATTTGGTAACACATCATTTGGTAAAAGAAAAACGATTTATAAAATCGGAATCGTTTCCGTATGATGTTGGTGCAATAATAGAATTATATAATTGGATGAATACCTATGCTTTGGATGATGTGTTTGATAACTCAGAATTTAGGCAAAATCTAAAAACAGTATGGAATAAATTCTCAAGGCGTGATGCCATTTATACTGGTATATTGGGTCATTTACTGGCTCTAAAATACATGTTCATTATTGCATCAGAAAACAAAAACCTTGCAAAAACACTTGCCGAAATCATGAACAATTATAACCATATGATGTATGAAGGTCAAGTACTGGACTTGATTTTAACTTTTGATTCTGCCAAGAAGAAAAAACTGTTGAAAATAAAGAACTTCGATGAAATCTGTGAAATTTATATCCAGAGAATCTATGGTATTTGTGGCGGTTTTTATGAAGCAATTGGAGAACTTGCTGCCAAAGCTGGCAATAAAGAAGAGCAAATACTAAATGCCAAAGAAATTGATGAAATCTCTCCATTGATAGGCATGTATTATGGAATTATACAGATGATTCGCAATGATTTAGGAGATTATGTTGTGGTTGAAAAAATCTCCAAACTCAGCAAAGGTATGAAAGGTGTTTCTCATTCAGATGTAATTGAAGGAAAAATAGATATAGCTTACCTCATAGCTATGTATTCCCCCTGTTTAAACAAAAAAGAAAAAGATTTTTTACTTAGAGCTCTGCATACTAGACTTACAAAAAAAGATAAAATCAAAATTAATCAATTGCTATGGAAGTCTGGAGCAATAAATTTCGTTGTTGAACTTTTGATCAATCTAATTGAACATGTTAAGAAGAATTTGCTTTCAAAATATCATGAAACACCCACAAGAATGAAATGGATGTTTGATTTAGTGGAGATTACGAAAAAAATCCTGATTCCATTTAAAAAACAGGCGTTTCAAAATAAATGGGTTAAGTACGAGTATGATTCTTCTTTGCTAAAAAAGCTTACAGAAATGATAATAGGATTGGAAAAGAAACCAAAAAATAAGAGACTGGACAAATTACAAGAATTCAAGAATCTTTTATGATTATTATGAACGTAAACAATATTCAAACAGTTGTCGCAGTTTTTATTAAAAATAATGAACTTTTAATGGAAGAAAGAGAGAACAATAGAAAAGTATATGCTGGTTTCTTGATGTGCCCGAGTGGACATATTCAGAATAATGAATCATTTGAACAGGCTATTAAAAGGGAAATGAATGAAGAACTTGGGATTAAAATCAAAAAATCAAGATTCTTGTTTAGTATAAATGATAAAGACCCGTTTTCAAAAAAGAATTTTACTCATAATTTTATGCTCATTGAATCCTTTCAGGGCAATATAACAAATTCACAAGAAGCTAAAAAATTGAAATGGATGACTTACAAAGAACTTAAAAATGAAAAACTTGTTCTCATAGTTGATAAACTTGTTGAAAGGTTGCATGAAATGAACCTATTGTAAAAAGACGCCTCTCTCAAAACAAAGAACGACGAAAACTCCTAAAATTTCCGCCGCGACCCGTTTTACTCTCACTGTCTTTCCTTTGGGAAAAACTTCTTTTAACGGCACGCTTTGTCCGAAATTGGCGCCCTCGTTTTAGAAAAGAATACTTTATAAATTAATTGCGATTTATTAATGATTATGATTGAAAAAGTTAGAGAAGTTGTCAAAAAAGAATGTGATGAACGGAATTGGAAATTTCATATTTTGCCTGTTGTTAAGTATGCAAAATTATTAGCTAAGAAACTTAATGCTGATGAGGAACTTGCAGAATTAGGCGCTTTGCTTCATGATATTGGAAGAATAAAATTTGGTGGAAAAAATCATGAAATAACAGGCATTCCTGAAGCTGAAAAAATTCTTAAACAATTTAATTATCCACAAAAAATAATTGATGAAGTAAAACACTGTGTTGAATCACACAGAGGAAGCGGAACAATAAAACCGAAAACAGTAATTGCTAAAATTGTTGCGAATGCTGATGCAATGGCTCATTTTGATACAATCCCCGCTTTACTTCAAGTTGCTTTAAGAAAAGAAAATAACAACCTTGAAAGAGCTGTTAACTGGGTTTATGATAAAATTGAAAGAGATTGGAATAAAAAATTAACAATTCCTGAAGCAAAAGAAATGATGAAAGAGAAGTATGAAGCGATAAAACTGTTATTCAATTCAATGAAACAATATACCTAAAATTTATCTCGGGAGTCAAACTCAAATTGCTTCGCAATTTGGTCCTCACGAACTTGCATAACAACCGTTTTACGGAAAATCTGCATTCCACTTGATTTTCCCAAATGCCTCCTTCGCCGGCAAAACTTCGTAAAATGCCATGTGTTAATGCTAAATAAAATTTCCGTTTCTTTTAAGAACGCTTGGGGAGCTACCACTTAAAACCAATTTCTCTTAATGCTTGGTAAACTTCATCTTGTGAAACATTAACCAATGACCAAGTATAATTGGCGGATTTTAAGGGATTTAATGATTCAAAAGGATATTTTTCTGGCTGGTTCCCGAATCTATAAATAGGTTTTGCTGTCAATTCTTTTCTTCCTAATGGATTTCTTTTAATTTCTTTTCCTTTTTCATCATGGTAAGTTAATACCCTCTTATTTGGAATGTCATTAATAGCAAAAACAATATCATTACCAAAATCAGAAGCAATAACCAATCCTTCTACTCTTCCAAAAACTCCTCCATCATCAAATCTTTGTATTCTTACATTAGGTAGTTGAAGTTCAAATCCTTTGCATGTATTATCTAAATTTGGAGTTTTGTCTAAACGCCCATTTAACCATGCTTGAAAAAATTCTTGGGGTGTTTGAACATATCTTCTCTCAGGATTTGAGTGAATATAAGATAAATTTTTTTCAAACTTTGCTTTATCTTCTGGGTCTAATTTCTCTCCGTCTAAAGTGCATAAAAATTGAATTCTATAAATTCCTTTAGGATATTTCTTTAAAAAATCTAATTGTTTATCTGCCATAAATACTTATATCAGTTGCCTCTATTTAAAGCTTTTGATTATTTACTACTTATAAGTTATGTCCCCAACTAAAAGATAATCTGCTATCGCAGAATTTATAGAAACGGAAATTACTTTGGATTTTTCGGGTTCGCCGAACGTTGTACTAAAATCCAACCTTTCCAAGTATTCGGGGGAAACTAACAGGAATTTAACGGTTCCGAAACCTTGTAGATTTCTCCACCTAATCATTTCCTTTGGTTGTGACTTCGTTAAATTCTGATGTTATTCAACGAAATTCACTTCGCCTAGCCTTTCTGTTTTTTTGGAAAACGTATAATCCCAAGGACCATTTGCTCAAGGATTTGGATTTAGTTGAGAATCATAGGTAAATAACTCTCCTGTTCTTGCATCTATAGCTATAGAACCTATTTCCTTCAAATCAATCCTTTCCAAACTATTCAAAGTAATTCTACTAGGAGGGTTTTTTAAACTTCTTTCTGTTACAGAGATAATTTCATTGTCTGGAAAACTACCTGTTATTAGTTTTACATCTAAATTAAACTCTCCTCCCATCTCTTGCAAGTCTCGATAAATACTTCGTATATGGCTATTTTCTTTAACAAGACCTTGGTGAGTACGATAACCGAAAGCACATGTAAAGTCATCAGAATGAGAAAGGAATGCTACTTTTCTATTAGGATCATAGCCAACAACTCCCACACAAGTTAATAAACCATCTGTTGCAAGGACTGGTTTTTTATCTTCTGCTGTTGTAATTTTATACATCATTAGCGGAACCTCTTCTAATTTATCATAATCTCCAGAGAAAAGATTGTATTTAGAACTACCTCTTCCATTGCTTGTGTATAAGAATTGTTCTATTTCCGCACCGTTTTCAATAGTGTTCTTTAACAATTCTTCTAATTTTTGGTCCATATTATTTTTGTATAGATTTCGTTTATAAATCTTATTTTGTTACTACTTGTAAGCTATTTATAGACAAGGCTCCGTGAACTCTTACTCAGTTTACTCGTTCGGGTCTAATGATGACAACAGCGATTAACAGGGCTTTGTTGTTTCGGCAAGTCACTAACAACTCAGGTTTTCTTCTCAACCGCAAAGAGGAAATAAAGGGAATTGTACAGGTTTTGATAAAGTGGTAGAGAAGAAATTGGAAGTTTTAAGGGTTTGAAATTTTTTGAACCATGTTGTTATTTTTGCAATAATTTTTTCAGTATTTTCACCAAAAAGTGAAAGATTTATAAATGAAAAAATATAAAAATTGAAACATGAAGAAATCCGAAAGAATTTACAGGGAAATCCTTTATGGGGTTTTGGAAAGGAAGGAGAATTTTTTTAAGCAATTCTCTCTTGCTAAAATCTGCAAAACATCCATAGGAAATGTGCACAAAACCCTGAAACCATTGGAAAAAATGAACTCCATAGAGAAAAAACCCATGGGCTTTTCTGTGATAAACCCAAAGAAAATCCTTCTTTACTGGGCAAGCATTAGAAATTTGGAAAGGGATATAGTTTATCAAACCAGAGTAAACCAAAGGGTAGAGGAGATAGAAAAGGAGCTTCCTCCTGTTCTTTTCACCGCATATTCCGGGTATAAATTCAGGTTTGATTCTGCTCCTTCGGATTATTCGGAAGTCTGGGTTTACGGAGATGAAAAATTAATCAGGGACAGATTTCCTCCAAAGTCCGGAAAACCAAACCTCTTTGTCCTTAAAACCGATCCCCATCTTCAATCCTTCCGGAAAATTCCTCTGGCCCAGCTCTTTGTTGACCTCTGGAATCTGAACACGTGGTATGCAGAGGAATTTTTGAAAGCATTGGAAAGGAGATTATGGAGGGAGTGATATGGAATTCTGGAATGACATTGCAATAGAGAAATCCTGGAAGGTTTTGATAGGCTTGAGGAAGGAAATAGATTTCATTCTGATAGGAGGCTGGGCATGTTATCTGTTAACTCATACTATCAAGAGCAAGGATATTGATATAATTGTGGATTTTGAGGGTCTGGAGAAACTAAGGAAAAAACACCCTCTTAAAAAAACACCCTTTCTGAAAAAATACGAAGCCCTTATCGAAGGCATATCCATTGAGATTTATGTTCCATTTTATTCTGTTTTTGCTATTCCGCCGGAAGAAATCCAGAAGTTCTCTATCCAAGTTGAAGGGTTTCGGATTCCAGAGCCAGAGATTCTTTTAATCCTTAAACAGCAGGCAGAACTCGCGAGGAAAGATTCTGTTAAGGGTCAGAAAGACAGGGTGGATATTATTAACCTGCTTATGAACTCGGAATTGATTTGAAAAAATATCTTCAACTCCTCCAAAAATTCAAACTCGTTTCCTACAAACAACGCCTGAAAGAAATCCTTCTCTCCGCTTCAAGAGAATTCCAGTATTTGGGAATCCAGAACCCAAGAGAGATTAAACTCCGGAAGAAAAGGCTTTTGGAAGGGTTAAAGGAGTGAAAGGTTATAAAAGGTTTTCACGCTGTAAATTTTTGTTTCCTAAGGCTAAAAGGACAATTATTTATAAAAGTTTCCTTATTAGAAGGACAATTTTATTTCCAAAGCAACCACTTCCATAACGGAACAAAATGAATGGTTTTTCTTTCAATCTTCTCTTCACCCTCGTAATCCCAAGTAATAACAGCCAAATCCTTGCAACCAAGTTCTTTACCTGCTTTTATCAATCCTGCAACCTCTCTCCTGTCCATCTCGTCCCTGCCAGAAGCATAGGTTACCTGAAGCAA
>QMNG01000025.1 GCA_003647645.1 candidate division Kazan bacterium
AAACGGTTTGATCTTCCGTCGTATGCTCAAGTAGATCAAACAGCGTAATCAGGTCTAGCGTTTCTGATCTGAAAGGCAAATGTTCCGCCTCTCCTTGAATGATTCGTCCTGCTGCGTTGGGAAGCGAAAAAGAAAGGGCCGCCCGTTCCCGATCACACCCGATGACCTCTCCAAACTCCCCCAGATGTTCCAACATAACACCACTACCAACACCTATGTCCAGCACAAGAGGGTAGCGCGTGGTGGAAACAAAACGGCGCAGGATGGTGAGAAGGATTTTGCGACGAGCTATGAACCACCAGTGCTCCCGCTCAATCCGTGTGTATTCTTCATAAAAATCCTGTCTCATGTTCCGGTGACTTTCACACTGCGGTGCCACAGCGTTAATGCCGCCTTCGTACACGACTTCCAGAGGTATACTGATTCAGCGATGTTCACCGGATCTATCCCAGAAGCAATAAAAGGTGACGTGAGAACCTTTTTCTCTTATCCCCGGTAAACTCCCAACAATAGCCGAACATTCCTTGTTCTCGTGAAGGCCAAAACCGAAAGGCAGGAACAATTGTTTGAGCAGTGCTTTGCCTCACAGGAAAAAAACTTAGTCAAAAACTTATAATTGCATATGAAAAATGGAGCATAACTATGACTTTAGCGCTTGCTGTACTCACTATTTTAGGGTTCGCGTTTCTTGGACTGGTACTCACTCCACCCGACTGAAAAACTAGCCGGCCGGCCTCCAGGCGGATGCTTTCTCTCACATGACACGTAACCAGCCCCTTGATCACCGACCCCGGCTGACATCCCGGTGATCACACGGCGATTTGGAGGGTGTCGATCCCTTGCTCCGCCAGCGCCAAGCTGAGCGCTTTCTTGAGAGGCTCACTCAACACCTCGGGGGTTAATCCGTCAGCCCTGAGGTAGATTGACTTGCCCAACCCTCTCACCGCTATGGAAGCACGAGCCAGGGGCCGGAAGTCTTCATAAGGAAGCATTTCAGATATCTTTGTGTGGATCTCATCCCATGGTTTCCACACTACTGGTTTACGTGGCCATCGTCCAGTTTTGATAGTGAGCTCTGGTCCCCCCCCTCCGTGAGGGGGGGTAAGGGGGGGAGTATCTTTAAAATTATCTTTTAAACACAAACCTTCGAAAGAGAGATAAGCTTTCATGGGGTGCGGAGGATGTCTCCCAGGGAGACATCCAACGTCTCCTGGGGAGATGTCTCCTTCAGGGATGTCTCCCTGGGAGATGTCTCCCAGGGAGACATCCTCATCGCTTCCTGAGGGCAAGCGAACGATGTAAACATTGCCATACTTCCTATTTTTGATCAACTTAATCACGTATCCTTTTCGCTCGAGAGACGTTAGTGCTGTATGGGCACCCTTGCGACTCATGAGACATCGACTTCGCAGGGCATCAAGGGTCACCCGACAGTAGTTCTTCTGATATCCCCATGAAAGCCTGAACAATTGGAAGTAAACTGACATCTCAAAGGGGGATAGAGGCAGATTATCAAACATTTGGTTTGGAATCTTGAGAAAGTTCTGTTTGATGTTGAGATTGAATGCTGGTGTTGTTGGTCCGGCCAGCTGGAGATGTGAGGTCTCTTCTGGGGCAGTTTCCTTCACTTGGGAGGGAGCTGCTGGAGTGAGAGGTTTTACTTGGCTGGGATCAGCCTCACCAGTTGCGTAATTGGCGAAAATGTTGCGGCGCTTTTTTCGTGGTTTCTTTTTGTCTTTCTCAAATTGAGTTTCCAATTTCCCTTTTTTGGTCATTTTCATTGTTGATCTCCTACTACTCTTAGAGAAAATGAATCGCTCTCTATTGAGCTTTCCATATGCAAGATGGCCTTTGCAAACTTGATGTAGTCTTGAGCTCCAATTGCAGAGGGTTCGTTCCATACCACTACAGTTCGCTCAGCAGAAGCCTCGACGACTTTGATGTTCTGGCGAATAGGTGGAAGGGTTCGCTTTCCAAAAAGCTGTTGAAGTCGTTCGAGAGCGTCTTTATCCACGTTTCGCTGAAGCTGTGCCCGACAGAGCACTCCGTAGGTGGTGATCTGGATATCGCGGTCTTGTTCGGCTCTTGCGATGTAGTCGCGGATTTTCTCAAGCCCGTCAAAGCTATACGGACTCGGATCAAAAGGGATGATTATCTCCGTGGCGCACTGGAACGCATTCCGCGTACAGATGCCTAGATTCGGAGGGCAATCGAAGAGCACGTAGTCATAATCCTCCATAACCTGCTTGACAGCTTTCTTTATTTGTGTCTCTGCGCCCATCGTGTTAATGAGCGAGTATTCTTCCGATGAGAGGTCGATATGCGCAGGTACCAGGTCGAGGCATTCGTCGATTTCAATCATTACACGAGGGAGCGAGTCAGGGTTTTTCAAGACGTGCAGGACGTTTCGCTCACGGATATCGCGGGGATCCACGCCCATTGTGAGTGTGGCGTTGCTTTGGGCGTCCAGATCGATCAGAAGTGTTTGACGTTTAGCAGTGGCGAGGCATGCTGCAAGGTTGCAGGCCGTGGTGGTCTTGCCGACGCCACCCTTTTGGTTGGCGATAGCAATTACGCGAGTCATTCCCTCAACCCTAGGATTCATAGTGAAAAACAACGTCTATTGTGGCACAATCGCAGTGCTCTAGTCAAACGTTTTCGAGGATTTAGTGCGCTTTTTGAGCTACAACTATGGTTGAGACCAATCACTTGATGGGCTTTGGGCCGCGCGGTTTGTCGTTGATCCTGCCGGCCTACAACGAGGAAGACAACATTGTTCCGGTTCTCGAGGAGGCGGTCTCGGAGTTAGAAAAGCTGCGGAAGTTGTTTGGTACAGGTACCGGGTCTGCTGGGCCGGTGCCGATGCTGCAAGATTGGGAAATTATTGTCATTGATGACGGCAGCCAGGACCAGACCGCCCAGCGAGCGCACAGTGTAGCTGAACGGTACCCTGGTCGGGTCCAATGTATATCCCACGAGACCAACCTGGGGTATGGCTGTGCATTGAGACGAGGGATGGCAGCAGCCAGCTATGACCTGATTTTTTATACAGATTCGGATGGTCAGTTCAGCATTAGTGACATTCGTTATTTTCTCCCCCATATTGTGGATCATGATTTGGTTGTCGGATTCCGGGTATATCGTTTTGATCCGTTCCTACGTCTTTTTTTGTCGTGGGGGTACAATCGTTTGGTACGACTATTGTTTCGGGTGCGGGTTCGAGATGTGGATTGTTCGTTCAAGTTGATACGTCGGGAAGTGTTGGAAAGTATCACTTTGGAGACAGATGACTTTTTTATTGACACGGAGCTTGTAGCCCGCGCTCGGCGTTGGAATTTCCGGATTATGGAGAAGGGAGTTAAGCATTATCCACGGCGGGCCGGTGAGAGTTCACTCCGGCCGAGCCATGTTCCGCGGACATTGCGTACGGTTTTCCGAATGTGGTGGCGGATCCACTTTGGACACTGGTCACCTGACAGACCATGAGCAGCAACACGAGAAGAAATTGAAAACGATTCTTGGGATCTCAGCGTTTTACCATGACAGCGCCGCGGCGTTGGTCCGTGACGGTGAAATCCTCGCGGCGGTTCAGGAGGAGCGCTTTACGCGCAAAAAGCATGATCCGGGCTTCCCGAAGCACGCGGCACAGGCATGTTTAGAAATAGCCGGCATCGGGATTGACGATGTGGACTGTGTCGCTTTTTACGATAAGCCGATTCTGAAATTCGAGCGGCTTCTCGAGACCTATTTCGGTGTGGCTCCAGGTGGTCTGCGGTCTTTTCTGATGGCAATGCCCGTCTGGCTGAAAGAGAAACTTTGGATGACAGACACGATCCAACGGGCATTAGGGTACAAAGGGCAGGTTTTGTTTGGGGAACATCACGAGAGTCACGCGGCGAGTGCCTTTTACCCCTCTCCTTTTGACCGTGCGGCTATCTTGACCGTGGACGGTGTTGGTGAGTGGTCGACTACGACTTGCGGGCGGGGGCAGGGAAGTGGGCTGGAAATCTTCAGTGAGACACGCTTCCCGCATTCGCTGGGGCTGTTGTATTCAGCGTTCACTTATTATACGGGTTTCAGAGTGAATTCTGGCGAGTACAAGGTCATGGGGCTTGCGCCTTATGGTCGCCCACGCTACGTGCAAACCATTCTGGATAACCTTGTGGATTTGCGAGAAGACGGCTCATTCAAGCTAAACCTCGATTATTTCGACTATCACAAAGGTCTTCGTATGACGAATGGTGCCTTTGATGATCTGTTTGGAGGTCCCCCGCGGAGACCGGAATCGGAGCTGACCCAACGAGAGATGGATTTGGCTCGGTCGATTCAGGAGGTAATTGAGGAAGCAATGCTCCGAATGGCTCGTCATGTTTATCAACGGACTGGTGAGGAAAACCTCTGTTTGGCGGGTGGGGTGGCGTTGAATTGTGTAGCGAATGGGCGGATCTTGCGTGAGAGTGAATTCAAACGGCTTTGGATTCAACCGGCTGCAGGGGATGCGGGTGGAGCTGTGGGTGTGGCGCTTGCGGTCTGGCATCGCTACCTGCGGCATGGACGGCCATCTCCTCGAGGGCGTGATGCGATGCGTGGGGCGCTCCTCGGGCCGGAGTATTCCGACGTTGAAATTGAAAAACAGTTAGCCCGCCTGGGGGCTAAGTTCTATCGTGTCCCGTGTCGGGAGATCCCCGAGCGGACAGCTGATCTACTTGTGAGGGAGCGAGTGGTTGGGTGGTTCCAGGGACGGATGGAATTCGGGCCTCGTGCTCTGGGTTCGCGGAGTATCCTTGGTGATGCACGCTCACCGAAGATGCAGGAAACGATGAACTTGAAGATCAAGTTTCGCGAGTCTTTTCGACCATTCGCCCCAGTGGTGTTACGTGAGCGAGTCGCTGATTACTTCGACCTGGATTGTGATTCGCCGTATATGCTTCTTGTTGCTTCGGTCCGGCCGGATCGGCGCACTCCAGTGAGTCCCGAGCAGGAAACGCTCTCTGGTTTGGAGAAGCTGCACGTTGTACGCTCCGAAATTCCCGCTGTTACCCACGTGGATTATTCCGCACGGATTCAGACCATCCATCGAGAAGACCATCCACTCTACTACGATACCGTCGCCGCGTTTGAACGTCGGACTGGCTGCCCGGTGATCGTGAACACCAGCTTCAATGTTCGAGGTGAGCCTATCGTCTGTACGCCCGAAGATGCTTACCGATGCTTCATGCGGACTCATATGGATGACCTGGTGATCGGGCCTTTCATTCTTCACAAGGAGCAACAACCCACCTGGTGTGAAACTACCGATTGGAAACAGGAATTCACGCCTGATTAAGCTCAGTAGTACATGAATCTTCGCTTAGGGAAATGTCAAGCGAAGAAAGAGATAGGAGTGGGATGTTGAAGTGTAGAGATGAGGTCCGCGCTCCGCATTCCGCGCTCCGCATTCCGCACTCCGCATTCCGCACTCCGCATTCCATAATTACCAGCGCAGTGTTGCGCAGGTTCGATAGATAATCTTTTGCCAACGGATCCAGTGTGACGATCCGCGCTCCGATCGAACGCGCAACGGTCTCCGCAGTTTTTGTGCTGAACTGTTTTTGCACGAAGAGAACTCTTGCTGCTCCTCCCTGGTGGATCAGGGTTTTCGCCTCTTCAACAAACCGGCCCAGGCCACGAGCCCCCGGCTCTTTCCCCCCAACCTCCACCGGAACCTGACGGAGTCCATACCGATCAGCGAAGTAACCCCACGAAGGATGAAAGACAAAAAAAGTGCGGCTTTCCAGGTCTTTCAGAATGGCCTTGATTTCCAGGTCAAGTCTGTCCAAATCCTCCAGGAATGCCTTTAGATTGGCTTGGTATTCGGCGGTGTGCCCTGGTTCTGTTTCAGCGAGCGCTTGAGCCATAATTCGGGCTTGTGCCTTCACAAGAATTGGGTCAAGCCAAATATGGGGATCTTTCCGCGTGTGGTGTGTGGTGTCTGAAGTGTAGCCTGCGTGTTCGATGTCCCGTTTTGCGGTCCCTTTACTTGTGTCAATGATTATCAAATTCGGGTTGGTCGCCTTGATACGGTCGATCCATATGTGCTCGAACGGAACACCGATTGCAAAGTAGAGTTTTGTGTTCGTCAGTTTCATCATCTGTTGTGGTGTAGGCTCGTAAGTGGTTGGGCTTTGGCCTGGACCAACCATTACCTCCACACGCCCCCCGTTTTCGCTCCCAAGGATTCGTTCTACGAAATATGCCTGGGGCAGGATGCTGACAAATATGGGTGAGCCTGAGAGGGGTTTTTCTTTTGCGCACGCGCTGACAAGGAGGATGACGGATAAAAAGCAGTGAATAAGAGGTGTGTTTCGGGTTGATTGACCATTCATTGTTGCTTGTATTGGCCGCCTATGTAGGGTTCTTGCACTGCGGATTGGATGGGTGAATCGACCCAATCGAAGAAACTCTTTAGCACCAAGCCACCGAGAGCTGTTGCTTGGGATTCCGATTTTGTCGGAGCTGAGTTGTTTTGAAGGACCAGGAGCTGGGTTTGCGCAGATGTCGGATCAGTGGATGTTTCGTGGAGGTTCAGTAGATACCGTCCTGTCCCAGATTCACGCCAAAGTAATAACCCGTACAATTTATCTTTATCTACCTTCATGGGTTCATTAAATTCCCACACAAGGTACTGGGGTGCGACTCCGCTAATTAGTGGGAGTTGAGTGCTGGCTAGGAGTGGAGGAGTGTGAAATGCGGAATGTGGGGTGCGGAATGTGGAGATGGGGCCAATGATGGCTGCGTTGAGTGGTTTGGAGGTGGTGGCGTCCGCGGCTGCGAGTAGGCCGATGCGTTTCAGATGCTCTCCCTGGGACACGAACAGCTGTAACAGTTGCACATTTTCTGTCGGGAAAGCGTCAAAGGCCCATCCTTCTGCAGGTTGGTGTGAAGTGGGTTTAGGGAAGGTGAGTCGAGTGGTGTGGGAG
>QMNG01000026.1 GCA_003647645.1 candidate division Kazan bacterium
GGTGAGATACATAGCCGAAAAAAGAAGGGACGAAGAAGGCTCCAAAACATGTTTCCCCTCGCCTCTCAGCCTGCGATAGCTCACGCTATTCGGTAGAAGTGAGGTAAGAAGAAAAGGAATAGAGCTCACGCTAAGTGAATGAATATCAGAAAAATAGACCCCGGGGGATGGTGGCCCCGGGGCTGTGACCCCCAGCGTGGTGGGCGTGGGGAAAATCCCCGGGCCCGTCACTCGGGGGCCACAAAATGAGGCGACCTGCAGTGATAGCAGGTCGCCTTCTCCCTGGCCGCCTCAACGGCGGCCATGTACTTCTCGGGGAGCGGGTGGTCCCACTCCCCCTCGTCGAACTCGGCGACGAGGCCGAGTGTGGCCTCATCGCCGTCAATAGCAAGGACTTCCCACACCTGAATGCGGAAGTCCTCTCTGTGGTGGTCTGCCTCGACCACCACATACCCCGGATTTACGGGGAGCAGGGCGTGCTCCCCGTTCGCCAGGTGCCCCCGCCCCCTGACGTAGAAGGGGCGGAGGCGCTCTCCTTCCCGGCCCGCCACAATCGTAGCAAAGCCGGTGTTCCTATACCCCCCGCCCTGCTCCCAGAGGGCGGGGAGGCCCTTCCCCCTGGTGCGAACCAAGGGGATTCTTTTGATGGTTTTTTTGCACATCTCTTTTTCACCTCCTGGCCTCACGGCCTTTCCACCCCCGGGGCAGGATCCCCCACCCCGGGGCGTGGGGCCTTCAGTCTGCGGACACCTCCCAAAAGAGGTCCCACTCAATCCATAATAGAGGGAGAACCTCCTTGAGCCACTCAAGGTCATCCTCTGTTATGTATCCTGCCGCATAGTAGTCGTTGAAAATCACTGGGTTGAAGAGGTCAATAAGGATTTTTGGATAATCTTTGTGGAGATATATCTCCAGAAGCAAGTCTCCGTCTTCTATACAAAGATAAGAGGACCCCCCCTCATCAAGCTCCACACCCCCCTCCTCCCTCACCACCCGGAAGCTCTCCATGTCCAATAATGTCTCCTCCCTCATAACTTATTATCCCCCCTCAGGATGTTCACCCCCACTTTCTTCGCCAGCCATGTGGGAACCTCCACATGGCTGACTGTTTCCACAATCTGGCTCTTTGGGAGCCAGAATGTGGGGTTGATGGGCACTGCGTACCCATCGACCACTACCACCTCCTGAGAGGGGCGGGAGGTGGGTGAAAGCTCCCACGCTCTCGCTATCCCAATCGCCTTCTCCGTTTCGGCGATGGGGTAGAAACGGAGCCTCTCCCCCTTCTTGAAAAGAGGGGTATCACGGAGAAGTTCATATTCCACCCCGAATATAATCTTTCTCTTTCCGACCATGTTTCTCACCATTCCCTCCTTGCGCTGTGCTTCTTCAGATATTCTGCGTCTCCCACCTTCTCCCGGGGAAGCCCGGCGTACCAGCCGGTGACCCCGGGGTGCTTGGAGAAGAAGGTTTTTCCATCGTCGCTGACCCACTCATCCCCCCAAAGGGGGTCCGTGATTCTTTCCATCCCGGCCATGTTTCTCACCAATTCTACTATATATTCCGAGGTATATAAATGTAGCGGTATCGGGGGCCAATAGCATATATACCTTACGCTCCTTTCCCGCCGGGCCCGGGGAAAAAATACCCTCTGTGACCCTTCAGAATCGCCCAGAATCGCTCCTTTCCCCGGGGGTATGTGAACCCCTCCAGGGAGAAACAGCGGTACCGCCCATCTGTGAGCGTCTGGGACGGGTCCCTTCCCGGGGCCCTCTGAAAAATTTTAAATCCCCCGGGGACATCTTCTTCCCGTCGGCGTGGCTCAACGGTAGAGCGGCGGGCCAGTAACCCGCTGGTTGGGGGTTCGACTCCCTCCGCCGACTCCTTTTTTTCACGGCGGGATGGCAGAGCGGACATGCACCCGACCGCAGATCGGGCCCACGGGAGTTCAAATCTCTCTCCCGCCTCTAAAATATTCTCCCCGGGGCCCCGGGGGGTGATATCCCTCATCCTTGGAGGTGCCGGACCCTTCGGAGGGAGGAGATGTTCCAATATCGCCGCACAGTGTGCCTCCGTAATCCTCCCGTGTCCGTTCGGGCCCCCGGGGGTAGTCGAGGAGCCCCCGGAGAGAGAATGCAGCAGAGGCCGTTTATCGGCCTCACAGGGCCATCCTCACGTCGCCATCGTCACTATCACGACGAGCTTCCCCTCGCTCGTCAGCGGTACCGGAGGATGGTATATCGTCTTCGAGGTCGTGATGAGGTCCCCGGCGTACCCGACCACGGCGACCGACGGCACGTCCAAAACGATGCGGGTGAGGATGCTGCTCCCCCACGTGGCCGAGGTGGAGACGCCTATCTCCTTCACGTCCACGTGGTCCGCCCACTCCCCCTGCACGGAGTTTTTATCGAACACCGCCCGGAGGTACACTTTCCCGCCGTACACCACCCGCTCCGCCCGGGCGACGAGCTTCTCCGAGCTGTCGGTGGTCTGCATGGTGTTGGACCCGGGGGACGCGTTGCTCGTCCCGAGGTGGATGTAGTACGTCCCGGAGGGGCACGATGTGGATAGGTCCCACACCGCCAGGATGGGGCACAGCCGCTTCAGCGATTCCCGCAGGTCCCGGGGTTCGAGATACCTCCCGGGCATCGCCTGGTACTGCCCGGGGCCCACGGGACCCCACCATTGCTTCCACCACCCGGGGGCGTAGGCCGTGATGTCCCGGACGGCGTCGTTCGCCCGGACCTTCGTCCTCCACTCCCCCCCTTTCCAGGTGTCCTCCACCCGGGTGACCTTCGCTACCGTGGAGATGCCGCTCAGGTCGTCCACTATCTGAACGAGCTCGTTCGTGTGGAGCAGCGTGGCGTATATGTCCACACCGTCCACCGCCCGGTCCTCCGTCGCCGAGCCCGCCTCGGAGAGGACTTGGTCCCCCGCCTTTATCTGCTCCTCGAACAGTCCCTCTATCTTCTCGCCCCGGGAGTAGAACGGCGGTCCCGCCGAGAGATCGGAGTACGCTGCCGGACCGTCCCCGGTCATGTAAAGCCTCCGGATGAGCTCCTCGGCGGATTCCACCTTCCGCCTCTTTATGAGCCTCTCATACTCCGCCCGGTCTATCGGCCCGTACCCCTTCGCCGCCCGGGGCGATATGATTCTCCGGGCGTCTTGCTCCGCCGTGGTGTACGAGGACCAGTCGCTGGATTCTTTCTTATCCCTCGCCCGGAAGACGTCCTGCCCGCTCTCATAAACATGCCAGAACTCCGCCATGTATTCTTGAGCGAGGCTGCGGAGAACGGCGAGCACGCTCGCATCTTCTATGAAGAGGTATGGGCGGGCCCACCCCGGGGCGGTGATGGACACGTCTATGTCGGAGAATGCATAGCGTCCCCAGTCGTTCACTATGTTCTGCAGGTACTCCGTGGGGGTGGGTGGGTCGTAGAATATCGTCACCCTTGCCACGTCCCGGGTGCCATCGCCGTTGTCCCGGGTGCGGTTGCTCATGGAGATGGGGGCCGCCCCGGAGGCGACGTGGTAGATGGTGGCGGAGCCGTACAGGAACTCCGAGAGCGGGTCCCGCTCATCGTTCCAGTCCCCGGAGCATTCTATCTCTGAGGATAGCCACAGACCCACGGTGGCGGTGCCGTATGTCATGGTGTACCACTCCAGGTTGCTTTCGTTAGGGTCTGCGTCCTCCACGGTCTTGCACGAGTTCGGATGATAGGCCGAGACTATCGTCCCGAACCAGTCGAACGTGGACCAGTTGCCGTGATCGTCGTTATCGCCGATGACCAGCTTTATCCTCCGGGGGGCTGGCACTATCCCGCAATCATCCGCCACATCTATCACCACCCACCCCGGGGTGCCGGAACTTATGTCGGAGTTCGGGATGGTGCCCGAGGCGATGATGGAGTCGTAGTTCGGACTCCCCGGGGTCACATCGTAGATCCACCACCTGAAATTGCCCCCGGTCGTCCTGTTCCCGGCGAATATGGCGAACCTCCATATCTGCCCAGCGTGCTCGGAGAGCTCATAGTATTGGGCGGCTATCCTTATGGTCCCGGCGATATCATATCCCACGGTGACGTAGTTCGAGGTGTCCTCCATGAGGTTCTTCGCCCGGGTGCGGAGGAATCTTATCCTGCCCGCCGGGGGGATGATGTGGCTCGATACCCCGGGGACCGATATGTTCCCGGAGGAGTTCACTGTCATCACCTTGTCATCGTAGAAATTTCCGTAGATGAAGGACGGGATGAAGAGCTTTCCCAGGTCGAAAAGGTGGTCGTACGCCGTGAGCTTCACGGTGTTCTCGTCCACCTCCCGCTTCCATATCCTCCCCCGGAACAGGTCCGTCCCACCCCTCTTTATGAGGAGGGTATCTTCCCCGAGCAAGTACTCCCGGGCCTCCGGGCGGTTCTCCATCGTGACCTTCGCCACCGCGGCCCGGAGAGGGTCCCTTGTGATGGATATTTCGGAAACACGTTTCTCCAGGATGCCGTCCTCGTCCATCGTGATGGTCTGTGCGGAGGAATGCGAGGAGGTATGCTCCACGGTCCCGGTGACCGTCCCGTCGTGGATGTACTCCTTGGAATAGTAGAAGGTGGGGGTGGTGGAGAGGGTCCCGTGGACTATCAGCGTCTCCGCCTCCGCAGAGCCCCCGGTGACCGTGAGGCTTCCCCCGGGGGCGATGAGGACCTCCCCGGGGTCCGCATGGACCTCCGCGACGGTCGCCGACCCTTCCACCCGCAGCTCCCTCGTGACGGTGATGGGGTCCGTGCTCGTGACGGTCCCGACCACGATGAGCGTGAGGAACTCCACGTCCGCGGTCAGCGTGACGGTGCTCGTCCCGAGGATGACCACGGGCCCGCTGGCGGTGATTGTCCCGGCGTTCGTCAGGTTCCCCCGTATCGCCAGCGGATACCCCGCCATGTTCAGGGCTCCCCCGCTCTCCACCGAGAGGGCCCCGACGGTCCACCCTTCCACCATCGTCAGCGTGTGCCCGCTCTGAATGACCGCGGTGTCGGATGCCCCGGGGACGCCGGAGCTCCCGCTGCCGTCCCGGGCGGTGTTCCACACCGTGCTGTCCCCGGAGAAGTCCCCGGACTTCTGCGAGTAGTACGTCGCCATGCTATCATGCGTCCGGGTCTATGTGCCCGTTCATGGTGACCGTGCCCCACAGCTTCCCCGTGAGGCTCGCGCCGGCATGCTTCGTGAACTGTATCCAGCGATAGACGGAGCCCCAGGTGACCACCGCCTGCCCGGGGATGCCTCCGGATGCGGCGGGCACGGTGATATCGTCACCCACCTTGTACCAGTCCTCCGGGCTTGAGGAATAGTCCCCGGGGGAATCGTAGTCCGAGGCCCTCATGCGGATGGTGATGGCGTTGCTCGTGTCCGAATTGTAGAACACGGCCTTCCCACCCTGGATGGGGCTCCCGAAAATCGGGTCCCCGCTGTCTATCTTCTCTTCGCTCGTCCCGACGTCCAGCTTTGAGCTGGCGGATCCGAAGTGATAGACGTCCGCCTGCCTGCCGTCGGGGCTCTGGTCCACCTTGTCCGGCGTTCTCTTATCTGTCATCCTTTTCACCTCCTTCAGTCGATTATGCTCGCCGTATCGAGATGCGGCTTATCGAGCCTCATCTCTGGAATGTCATCCAGCGGGGGCATGACCTGATAGAACCCCCACTTCTTCAGTTCCCCGCCGTATCCCGCCCCGGTGTCAAGCGTTCCGTTGTTCTCAAACTTACGATAGTAGAACGTCGTGGAATCTTCCACCCGAATCGTACAGCCAGAATCAACGACTATCCTGCGGATGAGCCCCTTGTCCTCATCCGTCGTGATGGTGAGCGTCCCCTGGTGGAGCTTCAGGTCCTGCCACGCCCGGGGCGGGAGAACGAGCTTGGAGAGCTCTCCCCCGGAGCCGAGATAGACGTGGAACACCGTGCTCCCTTCCAGGAGCTCCACGCTGCTGTCCGCCCCGGAGCCCACCCCGCAGTCCGATATGTTCTGCACGGTGTCGTGATATGCGAACACGTGTGCGGAGTCCTCCGCACGGATCCATGAGAACGAGTTCGTTCCCCGGGGCATGGTGAAGCTGCCCGAACCCCGGAAGGCCCACTTCTCCAAGACGTCATCGTGCACCGCCTGGAACGTGGAGCCTTCCACGTGCCAGTTCACCCCGGGGGTGGCGGAACCGCTGAACCCCGCACCCCACAGGTCTATGAAGTTCAGCGTGGCGGTGTCCACGAAGAGATGGCCCGTCGTGGCAAGGCTGTACACCTCTGCGGTCTCCCCCGGGCCGATGTAAAGGGCCCCCTCATTCGCCCCTCCCAGAATGGTCCATGTAATTGGAACGTAATGCTCCTCTTCATACCCCGGGGCCAAGAATTGTAGGCCGTAAAGGGATATGTCAGCAGTTGAACCCGTGTTGTTCACTACTTCCACCGCCGTAATCTCATCCCAATCCAGACTGCCCACTTTCGTGAAGTCCGATAAATTTTTCAATTCCTCTGTCCAATCCGTCTCCGCTGATACGTCTATGTAATAATAGTTGCTATTGTCTTTCTTCAGTTTAAATCTCAAACTGCCCGCAACCGAACTCCGTGGGAACACTCTCATCTTCTCAAACTGCCTCAAATCCGCCGTGCTGTCAAACGTGTATGCCTTGCCCGCACCATTCGCCAGCCCGCTTATCTTGATATACTTCCCGTTGGTCAAGGGGTTTCCGCTGGTCTGCACAGCGCACCCACTGGCCCATGTCCCGTCAAACTCCCCGCCGTGCAGTGTATTTTCTGGGCCCAGGCTGTCCGTCAGTTCCTCCAGCCCGTTGCTAATGCCTTTCCATATCTGGAGCGGGTATCTCTCCACCTTTATACTGTCGCCTGGGATATGAACATGGGACTTCTCGCCGTTATTATGGATTGTCTGTATATATAGATATGTATCAC
>QMNG01000027.1 GCA_003647645.1 candidate division Kazan bacterium
CTATTGTTATTTAAAAACTCCCTGGCAATATATTTAAATAGGTTATTATTCCAAACAACCCGGTTCTCTGCTTTTTGACTAAATGCTTTAACTGCCTTCTGATTAAGCCATTCGCTGAACTCTCCTGAATCGCCTCTTCCTGAAATTCTCTTATCTATCGGGAAGTAAGCAACAATATGCGCTCTTTCAATTCCTACCTTATCCGCATAAACAGTAAGCTCGACTCCCGGAACCACCTCAAAATCAGTCCCGGGATAAGCATCTTTTATAACCTGCCATGCCCTTACTGCTTCTTCCAGACCCTTAAAGGTATCGTGGTCAACAATGCCTATTGCCTTTAAACCCTTATCCCAGGCCTCAAACACAACCCCAGCAGACGAAGCCCTGGCATCTGAATAAGTAGTATGATAATGCAAATCAATCCAGCCTTCCAAGCTGTTATCTTTTTCCATAAACCCGCGCTTTACTGCATCTACTAATATCTCCAAACATTCAAGGCGCTGTTCAAAACTGATTAACCTGTCATCTCCCATCTCCACAGCAATTCTGGCGGCAACAATCTGTTCTAACGAAGCGGTCTGGACTGCTCTTATATTCTTTATCCTTGCTAAGGCAGGTCTTAATCTCTCTATTTCCCTTGCCCATACTCTCTGTTTTGCTCTTGCATCAATCCCTTGATTGCCGTAGTTAAGCAATATATCCCAGACTGTAGCCCAGTTTATGGCTGAAGCAACTACTTCTTCCTCCGGCTTCTTGGCTTTCTCTATTTTTTCTTTTAATAAGATTAATACCTCTCTTGTTGTCCATATTCCTGGGAAGCCTTCAATGTAATGAGAATCTTCTGTGAAATCTTCCTCGCTTGCTTCTTCTCCACTTACTTCCTCATCATCTGATTTATCTCTATCAGAAGAGGCTTGCTCTTTTCTGACCTTTTTACCCACGTTAATTCGCAGGCTCCCACGGAAAGTCTGCATCGGGTCTCTGTCTATGCCGAATTCTCCAACCTCATCTGCCATAATCAATAACTTATCATCTGAAATTCTCTTTTTCTGGGGAACGCTGTCTTTAGCAATAACATTCTTCTCGTAATCATAATGTTCTAAGAACCAATTTATGGCTTTCTTCTTATTCCAGCGGTTAATGTTAATGTACTTATCCTGCTGGATGGTTACATAGTAATCGGCACCGAGTTTAGTCCTGATTGCCCTTGCGTATTCATATATGTTATCCAGGTAATCGGGCTTTATCCCTATTTTTACTTTATATGGCTTATAAAGCTTACCTTCGGTGTCTTCGTTGTCATAAAGGTTACCCGCCTCCCCTATAGCTGATACAACCGCTGGTTTAATATCTTTTCTCTCTCCTTCGCTTAAGATTACCTCAAGATAGGGCACTCGCTTTCCTTTTGCATCAAACCCGAAGATATAGGTTCCGCCGTTGGAGGCAATGATAAGGTGCTGCTTTAAGTCATCGGAGAAGCAATTTAGGAATCTCTCATCCAGCTTATCTTCCCGCTCAACCGTAGGAATAAATACTTTCATTCCTCTGCTTAATAGATATCTTATTAACTCAACAGTATCTGCATAATAATCAAGCTTTCCTTCAGGAGGCATTATAGTTCCATCTATATCAAGAATTAGCACCCGGACATCATACTTGTCTATCCTGGTCTTCAGAATATTGTGGGGGTTATCTAACTGCCTAGCAGATTCTTGTTTAATGTCCAGATACTTAATCTGGTTTCGATACTTTAACCTGGCCAGCTCAGCGCCTACAGTAGTAAACCAGACCTTGCCCTGCTCATCCTCATACACAACTATCTCGTTAAATATTGCTGCCTCCTTATCGCGGTCAAAGTAACAGGCATCGTGGACAAAGCCCTTTGCTAATTGCTTTACCTCATTCGGCATAAGTTCATCTTCCAGGGTCATATTTACGAATATAAGATTGGAGTGGTTTATTTGCAGGCGTTGTAAATGCGGCCTTTTGGGGTTAGTGTAATTACACAAATCATTCTGTTGGGGGATAACCCTTGGTTTCTTATCTTCTCTTATCCTTAAATGCTTCCAGCCCGGATACCAGAAAGAAGAACTGAACTTGGGAGCCTGCGCCTTAGCGGACTTGCTATTTAATACATCTATTGCCACTTCAATTTTGCTCTTGAGATTCTCGTATTCCTGCGCATATTTTTCTCTTAATTCATTAAGGTGCTGTTTATCTACAAGATAAGCGGCTGTATCTACAGAGCCGTTAAGCACCTGCTCTAAGACTAAGAAATAATTCCTGATGCCCTGGTAAGAATCCGGGTAGTGAGGAACACTTCTGTATTCATCATCAATGGAATTAGAGCCGTCAACCACCACGATATTGGGATTTTCTCTTATGATGAACTCTAAGTCTTCATTTCTGAGCATAGTCGACTCAATATAGTAAGGGTCGTGATGCGCAGAATAAGAACCAATTCCCGTAGTCGCTACTCTTATGCCTTCTGCTTCCAACTCTTCTCTTACCGCAGATAAAACTATGTCTCCATAGCTTAAATTGGCTATAACCATCAAAGGTTTATCCTCGGGCTGACTTCTCTTTACTTCCTCAATAAACTCCTTAAGTAATCTCGCCTCATAGGCAAGGTAAATAATTTCAACATCTCTCTTGGTGGCCTCATCAGTACCTAATGATAAAACTGTAGCGATTCTCGGCTGCGCAGAATCAATCTTATCTTTTATGGCTTCCAACTTCAGTAATAAGTTCTTATACGCCAGTCCTGTTTTAAACCTATTGGCAGCTAATGCCTCTTTAAGTCCAAAAGGCAGTATTAGCTTGCCCTGTAAATATTGCTCTACTTTATTAAGCGTTTCCTCTAAGTCTTGTAAGTCTTTTTCGGTTTCCTTCTGGACTTCTTCCCTGGCAGCCCATTCCTTGAGTGTCTTCATTCTCTGTCTGATAATCGCCGCGTTCTCATGAGTCCATTCTTTATTTAGAAGAACAATTAACTTCCTGGCAGTCTTGCCAATCCTGTCAATAGTAATAACCCTGGGGTCAAATGCGCTGCCATAATAGCCGTAGTAACCATAACCATGGTATGAAGTTTTTGCTTTGGCTGCCTGGCCGGGAGCCACGCCTTCGCCGCGCAAGAAGTATTTTGCGCCCTCAACAATATCGCCCCATAACAGATAAGTATAGGCATCCTGCTTTAACACTGCCTTAACTTTACTTTCGCATTCCCTGATAAATTTCTCTTCCAGGTCTTCGCTTTCTTTAAAGCGGGGAGCCGATATCCGGTAATATGTATCTTCGTCTTTACCACCTTCTTCAACAAGACAGAACATTGAAACAAAATCAACTGCTATGGATTTTATTAACTCTTTTTCGTCTTTAGAAGCACTTCCCCATCTTGCTGCGGCTAAGTTATTCAGCTCTTGGGCAACTTCCTTGCGCACCGCAAGCATAGTCTCCTTCTGGTCATCGTTAAACTTGAATTCCTTCTCATACTTCAGAAACAACTCACCGAGTTTAGCCATCCTCTTGTAGGGGTCGGTTTCCTTGACGTTTTTCATCTCTTCCCAGGCCCTCTTGAAGTAGATATCCCTCCAGACAATTGCTCCTAAGGGCTCAAACAGGTTCTGCTTGGCAGGGTTGGTTCTTCTTATCTCCTCAAGCTTTCTCATAGTTGTAGGAGGAAGCCGGTAGTGGCTGGCTAAGGCAACCCAGGCAGTGTAGAGTTTCTCAGATACCATCTTGATGATGGTATCATACGCAGGCTCCTCTAATCTAAAGGCAGCTCCAGGAGTAGGGATAATCGGGTCAAGGTAGAGGCAGGTGGTATTAAAGCAGAGCCTGGTAAGTTCTCCGGTATAGCCTGCCTGGTTCATTACAATTGCCGGGTTAACCAGGCGCTGGAGGTCTTCATAGCGCTGTAAGACTTCTTCTTTGGTTACGCCTGACTCCTGGCTTAGCTTGGTGATACTATCTACAAAGGTCCTTAACAGCATGCTTGCTGCCATATCCCTGTCACCGACAAACATACCTGAACCCATAATGATTTTGCCTTCCTCCTGGTGCTTAAGCTTTCTTGTTGGCACTCCGGCATCACCGCGGGTGTTCTGCTCGGTTACATGAGGCCACTGTTTGGGGGCTTTTCCTACGCGGGTGGAGAATGCCCTTAAGTAGTCAGTGGGGAACCAGAGGTATTCGTCTCTGAAGTCCTGAATGGATACATCTTCATAGACAACCATATTCAAGCCCTCAGGCAGTAAATCATAGAGTATCTCAGGAAAGCGGATGCGCTGCTCAAGCTCGCGGTCTTGCGGCTTTATGCTCCTGGTTTGTCCTTTTGGCTTTTCGATTATCTGGCCCTTGGCCTTGGGGATTGAGCCGGTCTTTCCCTGCTTGGAGTAGGCGTAGTATTTGCGGATAATGTTCCAGGATTTCTCTAACCTGAGAGGATTAGCGAGTATATCTCTGAGTTCTCCATCAGTTGATATGCCTAATTCCTTGTATAACTTGGCTTGTTGGCCCTGAACATCCTCTGACCTTGCCTCACTGATATCTTCTCTTCTTTCCCTGGTAACCATTCTCAAGAACGGCGAGGAGTCATCATCAACGCTTACCATCTTGGGGCTGCTGCCATAGATTAACGCATACAAGAAACTTAAGTTGCGCTTGCCGGCAATGTCTTTCAGGGAAACAGCGACATTAACAATATCATATATTTTCTGTCTGCTTACTTTTCCGTCTACTACAACTTCCCCTGCTATACCTGCCCCTAAACTCTTCTTAGCCAATTTATCAGTGCATTGCTTGTATATGCGGTCGGTGATATTGTTCTTCAACCTCTCTATATGGTCTTTTCCGATAAATTCAATGTTAAAACCCTTAGCTCTGTATTCTGCCACAACCTTCATTATCTTATCCTGTGTGGCTTTTTCAGGAGAGTGGTCTAATACCAAGATAGAGGTGTCGCGGCAGCCAAACAGAATCATTGCCTTAGTTAAATCAACTAAGAATGTCCTTAACGGCTCAGGCCTGTTGTAGGAGGGTATGGTAATTACATCAAGGTCCATCTTCTCCAATGGGCGGTTAAGGGTGGCTGTATCTATGGTAGTGATGTAGTCAAGTCCTTTCTTGGATGTTATATGTAGGTTATTATCTGCTACCTTCTTTAAGTTTCTATTGATAGAGACCTTCTTTATTTCTTTTATTGTATTGCCATTTTCTTTCTTCTCAATACTAACTAAATCAAAGAAGATGCCCTCTTTCCTTGCCCAGTCTCTTAAGATAAGCATCTCCAGGCCATCCCTGGTTACGGCCATATCAAAGTCGGCCTCTTCTGCCTTCTCGCAGATTGCCTGCTCATAGATATAGTAGGTGTTGTTTTCTAAGTTAAGCAGTCTGATATGCCTGTTGGACATAATGTTAAACAGGTCTAAGACGTATTCGAAGGCCTGACGCATCTGGTCATTCTCCTGGAACTCATTAATAGTAGCTATGGCTGCATCCCTTAAACCGAACATTACGCTGGCTAAGTTGTCGTTTTTAAGGACTAATTCCTTGAAGTCGCGTAAGGTCCGTTTATCATCTTCACTTATATTAGCAGGCAGCTCAAACAACAGCGGCCTGGGGTTGGGACGGATAAGGCCTTTGTAGGCTGATACCAGGATTGAGCGGTTAAGGATTCTTCTTGCCCGGGTTAGGGTCTCGCTGGTTTCCTCAGTATTTTCTAAGGCATCGGCTAATTTTTTCTGGACAGGGCTTAAATTAGTCTCTCCTTTTTCATTTTTATAGAGATTATAGAGATCGGAGTCGAGTAATTGATTGAATGCCTTTACCAGGAGGTCTTTGTCTTGCGGGGACAATTCTTTTGTTGGTTCATATTTATCTATTAATTTCTTGGCTTTATCATCTAAGTTATTGTATATGATGTCGCCTGAGTCATTCTCTAAATTCTCCTTTATCTTTGATATTAAGCGCTTATCAAAGTCAGTTGCCTCAAAGTCAGAGGTTACCACAATCCTGCTCAACCTATCCTCAACCAGAAGCTCAATTACATGATTAAGGTAAGCAGAGTTAATGGCAACAGTGTCGTATTCCAGCAAGACTTGAGTAAGGCTGAGATTGAATTTGTCTATGGCTTCTCTGATGAGTTTGTTGGTGTTTTGTATGCTGTTTTTGTTCTGCTTAAGCAGGGTGAGGTATTTGGCTAATGCCCTGCTGACTACCTGGTTATCAGGAGAGATGAATGCTGAGAGAACCTCTAATTTCTCAATTACTTTGTTAAGCTTGTCTTTGCTTAATCCCTGTAATAGATTATCTATGGCATCGAATTGATTGTCTTTGATTAGCAAGCCAAGTGCGGTGGCAAGCACAGTAATCTTTCCTTCTTCAGGCAGGTCTTTAAAGGAGTTATTCTTATTTATAACGTCAAACTGTGTCCTGCAAAGCAGGAGATTATCTGCCAGTGCTTTTGCAAAGTCAGTGATTTCCTGGGGTATGCCTTCTATAATTGGGCGCCCTTGTTCATCCCTTGCTATCTTTCCATTCTCTTTCTTATAGTCAGCCTCCTTTATCTTCCACCCCTCAGGAATAATGGTATTGATTAATATTAAGCCTGCCAGTTCATTTACCCCTTCTTCTCGGCGGGAGGGTACTCCTGCACCAAAGCCAACATAGGAAGAGTCGATGTTGGAATTGGTTATTATCCATAGAGTATTAAGCTTTCCTTGTTCTGGCTGACCCTTATAGAGGTTGATTTCCTTACCCTTTTCCTTGGTAAACAGCTTTCCTGCTGAGAGGATGGAGTTGGATACAGTGGAGTCTTTCAGGCCGGTGGCATCACCAATGTAGCTTCTGCCCAAGATTTTAACCTCTCCTGCCATTACTACC
>QMNG01000028.1 GCA_003647645.1 candidate division Kazan bacterium
ATGGGAACGAGAATACAATACGAGACTATGTCAAGAGACAAGGTTCCGAATACCGAAAGCTGTATGAAGATCGGCAGCTGTCCCTATTCTAATACCCCGCTGCTTGCGGCGGGGTAGTTTATTCCTTTCACTACCCCCCCGTATTTAAAAATCAAGCAAATTTGCAGGATTTAGGAAAGACTACCAAAAAATAGAGGCAAAACTGAAGTATGTTGCAGTTTTGCATTATACCTCTAATTGTTTCAAATCACTTCATTTGCTATTTTAATTGCTTGGAGACATAGAATTTCGATGCATTTCTGCAAAAGAGAGAGTGCTTAATCATTTAGTCTTTATATGTTCAATGTTCCACCTCAAGACCTCCCTTTTCACCTGGTTTTTAGCTAACCAAGTCAAGGGCTTAGAATCTTTCATGATAATAAAATGAGTATGTCGTTTGACCTAATAAAGCAACGCTCAACCCCTTCCCTCAATTGGCACATAGATTGCAACAAAAATCACACGAATTAATTCTCGACTAGGGCGGGGGAATAAAGATGTAAGGTTGATTTATACATCCAGCGTCAGGCATTAAGCATATGGCCCGTTCGAAGCTGCTAAAGTTCTTTAATTCAAAGTGATGGATTTTTGAATTGAAGAGGCGAATAGATTTAAATCTGTCCAAAACGCGGGTAAAAAGGCAATTACATGTTCTGATGTCTCCCAAGTTTATTTACTGCTTTAAAACAGCATCG
Organism: candidate division Kazan bacterium; assembly: GCA_003647645.1. Lineage (GTDB taxonomy): Bacteria > Patescibacteriota > Kazan-3B-28 > Kazan-3B-28 > Kazan-3B-28 > B79-G16. The sequence goes on from QMNG01000028.1 coordinate 735, forward strand.
TCTGCTTCGAACAAGACGTTTGAATATTTTCTTTCGCCATTATGGTGATAAATAAACCCAAATTATGCGTTAACGGGTAAAAGGTTTTAGGATTTGTGTTCGAGTTCGACACACCGGTTATCTTGTTGCTGTTTTCCGGGGATTGTCCAACATGTATTGAGATTTTTTGGGTAAAGCAGATGAAGAAACGGCGCTTAGGACAAACTTATCCACTGTCTTTATCCACAGAGTCTTATTTGTTTTTGTTTAGATCAAGTGAGTCTAGCAAGCGCCTCTTCGTATTCATCTCTATAGCGCCAAGTGGCCTCCAGCTTGAGCACCCATTGTCTGGCAGAATGAGCCAACCTGCCTGCGCCGTGGCTACGGCAGGCAGGCTTTCCCGGTATCAGAAAGAGCCTGTCCCTGATGGTGGAAACCATGGACTTGGTCTTGTTCTGATTCAGAACCTGTTCCTTGAAAAGATTCATGAGATTGTATCCCAGCATCAACAGCTAAAACCACGTGCTATTACCCGCATAACTGTGGGAAACCATCTTGTCCAAACCAAGACTGTAAATACCTTCCTTGATGAAGTTCTTACAGCAGGCCCTCTGATTGTAAAAACGCCAAACCCCCTCGGGACTTTTCCTGCTGTTTGTTACGATCACCTGGTAGTCGTATTTAACTTCCCCTGTATTGAGAAGTTTCAGCTGTTTCCTGGGACCAGCATTGGCTCTTACCTTCTGACGAACTACCACCCTGCCTGGCGGTCAGACAGGCATCCTCAACGCGGTACTGCGGTTGACAATATAACTACACTCACTTACTCTAATACCCCATCCGATACTATGCCAAGCCCTCATATGTCTTATCTTGCGCTGTACCCACGGCTGCATGGGCACCACAATGGCAAATTTAATGCCCTCCTTGACCAAGTACTTGATCAACTCGGTATTGAAAAATCCACTGTCTGCTCTCAGCCGGATCTTCTTGATATGGGAGGGAAGTTTTTTGACCAGACCTTTGACAAACTCAATACACTTATAGCTGCTATGGCGCTTGCCACTACGAAGGACTCCTCCAATGTAATCCCTGGTCTCTCCTACAAAACACAGCAAGGGGTGGTAACTCTTTCTTCCCTTCTTCCCTGCCCGCCGTGGGCAGTCAGGCGGGTTGGGATTGTATCCCATGGCGGCTCGTTGTTGATTGCCATAGACAGGAATCACATGAGAGTCCAAATCAAGGGTGATCTCCCTATAACTCCTGTCTGCCCGCCAGGCAGGCTTGTACTGCTTCCTCAGCTTCATGATAAAATCAAAGTTCAAGGCGCTGATCTGTTTCGCTACCGAAACCTTCACAGAGCTGAGAAATCGGCTAATTGTCAATTGAACAGGAAAACCACAGAGTCCCACTATCTTTTGAAATACCTTGTCAGCGCGCAGTATCTTCATATGATAGGGCCGGCTATACCCCAGGAACATCCCGTACAGACATCTCACAAGCAAAGCGCTGAGACTGTACTTGCGTGTCCCGCGGCCTTCTACCTTGATCTTCTTATCCAGCATCTGTTCAATCCTGTGGCGCTTGAAAAATCGCTTAATCAGCCCAGCACCACCAAAACGCGTCAAGTTGCGGCCAGTGAATTGTTCTTCTACCGTGACGGCTTTTTGGCCTTTACTTTTTGCATCCTTTTGCGATACTCTTTGTTTCACCTTTTGAGTGCCTCCTTTGTAGTTTTGTTGGTTTTTAGAATGCCTTTCTATTACTACATTTGGAGGCACTTTTGTTTAGAAAATTACACCACTAACGCATAATTTGGGATAAAATACTTTTACAACTACCAAAACTAAGCCAAAGAATTGCATATAAGGCTCCACGAACTTGACAAGGATTTTTCATCAAATTTTTTGCCCTCCCTCCCTTTGACTGGGCAGATTTAAGGGTGGAAACGGTTTTTTACAGGAAGGCATCTATAGCTTTATACTTAAGTTTCCTGAAGAGCGCAAACGCATAAAACAAAAACCAAGGAGGTGCAATATGAGAAGAAATTCTTTGATGGCAGTTGGCATTATATTGGTAATAGGTATTTTGACTTTAGGTTTTGGGGGCATAGGGTTTGCCAAGGGGAAGGTTTACAAATTCAGGTTGGCGAACTTTTATCCGCCTCTGAGTTCGTTTAACACATCGGTCTGGCCGTTTTGGATAAAAAAGCTTGAAAAAGCTAGTAACGGAAGGATCCAAATCAAGGTCTACCCTGCTGAGCAATTGGCCAAATCGGAAGATCTATGGGAGGCCGTCACCTCCGGGATTGCTGACATGGGGCATTTCTTCCTGATGTTCGAACCGGGGCGCTTCCCGATATCCGAGTATGGATATCTTCCTATGATTTTTAGCTCCAACCGCACGTGTGCGGTAACTATGACGGCACTATACAACAAGTATCCCCAATTGCAAAAAGAATTCAAAGACGTAAAAGTCTTATGGTTTAATGGTAATGCACCTGCTCAAATTTTCACGAGAGATAAGCCCATAGAAACTTTAGACGATCTGAAAGGCCTAAAAATAAACGGTGGAGGATTATATTGGAAGTACGTAGCGGAACAATTAGGATTCGCACCAATCGCCCTTCCATTTCCGGAGGTCTATGACGCCCTTGCTAAAGGAATGATTGATGGCAATACTGTTGAGTGGGAGGGACAGTATATCTTCAGATGGTATGAGCTCGATCGGTATGCGTTAGGAGGCGTGAACCTGTATATTTACCCATTTATCCTCTGCATGAACAAAAGAAAGTGGGAAAGTCTCCCCCCTGATATCCAGGCGATATTCGAACAATATTCTGGCGTCAAAGGAGCCGAAATGACTGGATATATATTTGACCAACATAATAAAGCTGATAAGAAGAAAGTGGAAGACTATATGAGAAAGGAGGGACGGCCAGTGCGTTTTATTTCAGCAAAAATGAAAGCGGACCTAAAGACAAGGCTGGAACCGGTCAGAAAAAAGTGGATGGAAGAAATGACTAAGATGGGCGTACCTGGGGACAAGATTCTCAAAGATGCTGAGGCCATGGTAAAACAATTGGACAAGGGTCCCGCTCTAAAATATTGGAAAGCAGATGAGCTAAAAGGGTTCTAACTTGAGCTTCGAGTATACGCTAATAAATCACATAATTTCCCTTCTTTTTCGCAAGATTCAGTGTGGGATAATTTATGTCACGAATTAACATTTCAGATGTGTTGTCATGAAAGAAGGGCGTTCCGGTGGAAGCGAAGATGGCGAAGATGGTACCCAGTGGCGTCTGACATCGACGGGTAGATATAGGAAGTGAGGCGACGCTAGATTCGCATGCTGCTTGGTTAAATCAAAAATCTCTTTGTTTGTTTGCTTCATTTGGGATTAAAGTCAGAGGTTTGAGGCTGAATTTAATTGTAGGAGAAATCCATGACAAAAGTCCTCGAATGGATAGAAAAAATTAGCCTAGTTTTGCTTTATATTGGCATGGTTGCATTAATGGTTATGATGGTTTTCATTAATATTGATATCATTGGCCGATATTTTTTCGGCAGGCCCATAGCAGGCTCTCCAGAACTGGTTTCCTTTTTGTTGGTTGTAGTATCTTTTTTTTCTCTGGCCCTATCACAGTTTCACAAGAGGCATATCACAATAACAGTAATTATAGATTTCTTTAAGCCTAAGACGAGAGCTTGCATTGATGCAATGATAGCCTTAATATGTGCTGGCTTTACCTTCTTCATTATTTGGGCGACATGGGAACAAGCGATATCAGATATTAAGAGTAATGCCATCACATCAATAATGCAGCTCCCAGTACCCCCGTTCAAGATCGCAGCTACTTTTGCTGCTATGTTTCTCTTTCTAGCTTTTATGTCGGACCTAGTACGGTCGATCCAGACAATGAAAAAATCAGCAAAATCCTGATTTGCAGGGTTTATTTTTAGTCATCCACGCTTATAGACAGATAGAATAACATGGAGAAAAAATGGACCCTCTCACGATTGGCTATCTTGGATGTATCTTGGCTGTGATATTGATGTTTCTTGGCATGCCTGTAGCGTATGCTTTTGGGCTAATTGGCTTCGTGGGCACCAGTCTCATTAACGGCTGGCAGTCTGGTTTTGCGAGTGTAGGTCTGTACCCTTTTAGAATTTGTTCCATTAGTGCTTACTCCGTCATCCCTCTTTTTATTTTTATGGGGTACGTCATCTTGTTCTCAGGAGTAGGTTCTGAATTTTTCGTTCTTGCGCGCAAATGGATAGGCCATGTTCGAGGGGGACTAGCTATGACAACCGTTCTTTCATCTGCTGGTTTTGGTGCTGTCAGCGGAGATGTTGTCTCCGCCGCCGTTACCATGGCGGCTATCAGCCTTCCCGAGACTAGGAAACATAAGTATGCTGATAGATTAATTATTGGCTCTATTGCTGGGGGAGCGAATTTAAGTTTTATTATCCCCCCAAGCTTGGGGTTTATCTTGTTCGGTGCCATTACTTCGACGTCTATAGGTCAGCTTTTTATTGCTGGTATTATTCCTGGCATAATGATTACCCTTCTCTTTTTGGCCCTGATTAGCTTCCTGTGCAAGAGACACCCCGAATGGGGAGCTGGTCTCGAGCGGGCGTCATGGAAAGAAAGACTTATTGCGTTCAAATCCGGTTGGGTAGTCATCACAACATTCATCTTAGTAATTGGTGGCATATATTTCGGCGTCTTTACGCCGACTGAGGCAGCCGCTGCCGGTAGTGCATTTGTTCTTATCATAAGCCTGCTCAGGAAGAATCTTGATTGGGAAGGATTAAAAAAAGCACTCGTCGAGACTGGGCTCACTACCGGCATGATTATGTTAATTCTTTTTTGCTGCATGATTTTTTCTCTTTTCTTGGCGCTGTCTGGCGTTGCTGGAGTGTTGGAAAGTTTTCTCCTCTCCCTTAAAGTGTCGCGTTATATCATACTAGCTATCACTTTGATTGTTTACGTTTTCATTGGGCTTTTCATGGATGTGTTGGCAATGATACTTGTAACCTTACCTTTTATCTTCCCCATAATAGTGAATGGCCTAGGATTTGACCCGATCTTTTTTGGCGTCGTGGTGATATTAGCCATGATTATGGGGCACATCAGCCCGCCATTCGGCATTGTTATCTATTCTCTTAAGGCTACTCCTATATGCAATGATATCCCACTGTTTCAACTATTCCGAGCAGCACTGCCCTTTTTAGGCGTTATGACTTTATCGATATTTATCATAATTCTTTTCCCGGAACTCGCAACGTATTTGCCTGCTATTATGATGAAGTGAATATTGAAGGTGAAAAAGCAATGAACACAAAGATGATAAGGATAGACCGCATACTTAAAGGAAAAATTGTTCTGATTGTAGATGATGAGAAAGATGTCCTTGATTTATTGGGTGAACTTTTAAGCATGTGTAAGCTTGACATCGCCTCGTCCTTCGAACAGGCCAAGGAGCTTCTTGAAAGCAAATTCTATGACATTGCTGTGCTGGACATCATGGGAGTTAGGGGATATGAGTTGCTCGAAATTGCCAATAGCAGAAATATCCCGGCTCTCATGCTTACAGCTCATGCCTTAACGGAAGATAACTTGAAGAAATCCTTTGAAAACGGGGCTGCCTACTATGCGCCGAAAGACGAGATAAACAACATTGGTCTTTTCATTGCTGATGTACTGGAGGCTAAAGAAAAGAATAAGAACGTTTTTCTCAAGTGGTTTGATAGATTAGGGGGGTTCTTCGACAAAAAATTCGGCGGAACGGACTGGAGGGAAAAGGAAAAGGAATTCTGGGAAGAGAAACGTAAGAGTTTTTTTTGGCGGTGAAAAAGAATTTAGAGGTTCATATTCTGGATAACGATAGGTGTTGAATGCCTAGGGATGACCGGCCTTATCTTACAATTGAACTTGTTAATCTCTTAGGGTTGAATTCCCCGCCGCTTGCGGCGTAAACTGAGGGTGTGAGTGAATATGTTCATAAGAGTCATAATGTAACAGTCCTGATCTATCATTTGGTTTTTCCTGCCAAATA
>QMNG01000029.1 GCA_003647645.1 candidate division Kazan bacterium
TGCCAAAGTCAGCCGCAAAACGCTCTAGATACCCTATCTTTATAGGCTTGCCCGTTTTATTTAAAACACATACCTTCTGACACTGACCCTCTTGCGGGCACACCCGGCCGCAAACACCGGGAAGATTATTTCTTTCCTTTATCTTTGCTTTAGCAGCTGAGGCATCACCTTGGCGCAAGAGACGGATGAAACCCGGAATATCAATACCTACCGGGCACCCTCCAATACAGGGAGCATTTTTACACTGCAGGCATCTCCACGCTTCTTTTTTTGCCTCCTCAAGACTGAAGCCTAAAGAAACTTCCCGGAAGCTTGAGCGGCGCTGGGAAAGAGAAATCTTCCTAACCATAAACCCTTTTCTCTTCCTCTCTAAATCTATTCTGGCGGTTTATAAGGTCGGAGAAATCAACCTGGTGGGCGTCAAAATCCGGCCCGTCCACACAACAAAGCTTGACTTTACCTCCCACCAAGACCCTACAACTGCCGCACATACCGGTGCCGTCTACCATCAAAGCATTCAAAGAAGCTATACACCCTACCCCTAAAGTTTTGGTAATCTCTGCCGCTTTTTGCATCATAAGCACAGGGCCGCAGGTATAAACCAAATCTATTTTCTCTTTGCTTAACATTTCCTTTAGAACTTCCGTATTAAAACCTCGCCGGCCGTAAGAACCGTCGTCGGTAGTAATAAACAAGCTATCACTCAGGGTACGCATTTCTTCTTCTAATATTACGTATTCCTGGGAACGAAAACCGGCAATAATAACAATTTTATTGCCAGCTTCTTTTGCTGCTTTTGCCAAAGGAAGAATCTCGGCAATTCCCACCCCGCCCCCTAAGAAAACAAGAGTTTTATTTCGAGGAATCTCAGAAGGCCGGCCCAAAGGACCTAATATATCTTTGATGCAATCATCTTTATTAAGCTGGGAAAGTACTTTTGTTGTTTTGCCAACAACCAAAAATACTATCTCGAAAGACTGTTTTTGCGGATGAGCTTTGTAAATTGTAAGAGGAATTCTTTCACCTTCTTCATTTATGCGCAATATCAAGAATTGACCCGGCAATGCTTTTTGAGCGACGAAATAATCTTCCACCTCCATTTTAAACACAGAAGGAGAAAGCTGTTCTTTGGCAAGTATTCTAAAACATTTCTCCATTTTGCTTTCTTTGTTCTTAAAAATTATATAAGGGTTAACAAACTATTCAAGCAGTAAGATAATAAAATCACTCTATTATGTTCTTGTTATAGCGTTTATAAATCCGGTTAACATTCCTGCTAAGCTCCAAAAAAATATCCTTAAGGTTGGATGATGTAGTGGTTCGCAAAAAAACATCCCCACAAAAAAAGAACAAATGCTCACTCCCATAATCAAAACTAGTTTATGTTTATTCTTATTCTTAAATATATTAAAAACAAAAGAAGCGAAAACAGCCAACATAACAGCGGTAGCCCAAAATCCATACTCCAATAGCGAAGTGCAATAGAAATTATCCAAAGTAAGCCTGCCGATTATATTGGTCCCGTTCTCTATTTTGCCGATACCAAGGCCAAAACCGGAATTAATAAACCAATTTTTAAAAGCTAAAATTACACTTTCCCAACGAAAACTAAATCCATGAGGATTTGCCAACATGCTTAATTTAATCCGCCCTAAAAACACCGATTCTCCATAGGAAATATTGTTAACTTTGAAATACAAATAAAAACCCGCAACAGATAGCACACAAATTGACACGAATAAAATAAAAATAAAAATAATTCTTGTTATTTTTCTATACGGAAACGAAATATTGCCATATTCGCGTGAGAAAAGGCAAAAAACACAAACTACGAACAAGCAAATATCACTCTCCAGCGAAAAAGTAAGTATCATCGCCCCGGCAATAATCAAATTTACCACCGCGTACAAGAGAAAACCAAACAGCCGCTTTTGTTTTAGCCAAAGATACGCCGCTAAAGGAAAGATAGCCGAAAGAAAAATAGCTAACAGATGCGGATTAGTAAAGACAGATGAAATTCTTCCGTATTCTAAAAAAACTTCAGGAGAGATCAGTACACTTTTATTAGGAAGCAAATGGGAAAAAATGATGTTTTTTTGTAATATAAAAGTGAATAGGCCATATATGCTTACTAAAAATCCTATGCATACAAATAATATAAGAAAATTCTCAATTCTTTTCTCTGTCCAACTTAAAGCAGCAAGTAAAAAATACAAAGTTATACCAGTTAAAGCATAGTAAAAAGCCTTACTTAAACTTATTAGATAATAATTTGTAAATAACCCACTCAAGAAAGTTAAAACTAAATAGACTAATATCAAAATATTTAAACGTGATTTAAAATCTATTTGTTTTATTTTTGCAAGCGAGAATTTAAACAAGAAAAATATAAACAATAAATGCAAATATTTAAAAATAGGAAGGCTTATTTTCCCAATATTTAAATAAGGCAAATAATAGAAAGGAATTAAACTAACGTAAATAAAGAGTAAGGAGTAAATAAAGAATACCTTTGAATAGATATATTTGTTCTCCATTAATCTCAAAAATTATTTTTAAAGACTAAGAATAAAAAAAGAGGGGCACCGTCTTACTCTCCCACTCCGTTGCCAGAGCAGTACCATCAGCCCTGGAGGGCTTAACGACCGTGTTCGGAATGGAAACGGGTGTGGCCCCTCCGGTATGAGTGCCCCTCATTGCATTACATCTATAAAAACAAAAATGGCTGGATATCAAGTCGATTGGGCAATTAGTAATGCTCGGCTGAATGCGTTACCGCACTTACACCTGCATCCTATCAACCTCCTAGTCTCGGAGTGCCCTACACCCTGTACCATACGGTACAGGGAGGGATTCTTAATCTTGGGGTAAGCTTCGCGCTTAGATGCTTTCAGCGCTTATCCTGAACGAACATAGCTACCCAGCCTTTACCGCTGGCGCGATAGCTGGTACACTGGCGGTTCGCCTATTCCGGTCCTCTCGTACTAGGAACAGCTCCCCTTCAAGAATCCAGCGCCCACAGTGGATAGAGACCGAACTGTCTCACGACGTTCTGAACCCAGCTCGCGTGCCCTTTTAACCGGCGAACAGACGGACCCTTGGGACCTTGTCCAGCCCCAGGATAGGGCGAGCCGACATCGAGGTGCCAAACCGGGCCGTCGATAGGAACTCTTAGGCCCGATAAGCCTGTTATCCCCGGAGTACCTTTTAGCCGTTGAGCGATGGCGCTACCTCACGCAACCACCGGATCATTAGGTCCCAATTTCTTGCCTGCTCGGAATGTCTTCCTCACAGTCAGGCACCCATATGCCCTTACACTCGCAGTCCGATTTCCGACCGGACCGAGGGTACCTTTGAGCCCCTTCGTTACCTTTTAGAAGGGAACCGCCCCAGTTAAACTGCCAAACTGGCACTGTCCCCCGAAGTTTCGGGGTTAGAACCTTAATACAACAAGGGTGGTATTTCACTGACGGCTCCTCTGGAACTGACGTCCCAGACTCACAGCCTCCCACCTATGCTACACATGTTGCATCAAAATTCAATACCAGCCTACAGTAAAGGTTCCGGGGTCTTTTCGTCCTACTGCGGGTAGGCGGCATCTTCACCGCCACTACAATTTCGCCGAGAACCTCGCCGAGACAGCGCTCCCATTGTTGCACCTTTCGTGCGGGTCGGAACTTACCCGACAAGGAATTTCGCTCACATTACTCCCTAAGTTATCCTTAGAGTGCGGACTATATCTTCTTCCCCAATTCTTTGTAAATATCTTCTAATCTCGGATGGTGCGATGTATTCATTCTTCTGGCAATGCCAGCTATCTTTCTTAGACCATCCGGCGTAAGATGTCTGCCTTCCTGCATCATGCGGACAACATCGGCAAATTTCTCAAATTCAAACCTTTTAGAAGTTTTAAGAGGATGCCTGCGGAAAAAGCCGATAACCGCCTTCAGGCAGTCTAACTTCCGAATGCATACTTCATAACGCTGTTCGTGGTTCTTTCTTACTTTGCCGCAACGAAAGAACCGCTTTATAGCGTAAAGGAGTCTGATGTCTTTTTCATGCTGCACTATTCTGAATTCCGGAAGCACCTGCCAGCCGGTTTTCATTTCCGGATGTCTGTAAATACCCACATAGAAGCATCCTTCTCCATCTGTAAAACCCACTATCCAATCTGCTGATAAATCCATACTTACCACCTCTTTTCCGGGGAAGCTCGGCGTATAGTCTCTGAGGATCTTCTGCCTTAAAGACAGAATTTCCTGCGGATTGCCTAATCTCAAACATTTTTACTCTCAAGCCCGCGCCTTAAGAGTAGTTTGAGCTCTAAAGGTTTTCCCGCATACAGCCGAGTATTACTCCTGGTGTTGCCACCAGGACAGGCAACGAATGTTACCTTAGGACCGTTATAGTTACGGCCGCCGTTCACCGGGGCTTCGGATTGAAGCTTCCCCTGTACCAAATGGTACAGGGTAACCCCTCACCTTAACCTTCCGGCACTGGGCAGGTGTCAGTCCCTATACATCGCCTTTCGGCTTGAGCAGAGACCTGTGTTTTTGCTAAACAGTCCCGGGAGCCCTTTCACTGCGCCCTGTACTGAAGCGCAAGCGCCTAGTACAGGGACCCCTTCTTGCGAACGTACGGGGCTAGATTGCCGAGTTCCTTAGCGAGGTTTATCTCGAGCGCCTTACCATTCTCTGGTGGTCTACCTGTGTCGGTTTGCGGTACGAGCAGCTAAGAAGAACTTATGCGGTTTTTCTTGGCAGTTAGTTTCAACAGCTTCGCCTTTGCCGTAGCGCCGGCTCGGCCTGATTGCTCAGGCACAGGGACATCCAACACCCTGACTGTTTTACCTTCTGCGTCCCCGCATAAGTTAACCCTCTTAGCTGGGGCCTGAATATTGACAGGCTCTCCCATCACCTACCCCCGGATTCCAGGGTTTAGCTTAGGGTCTCGCCTAACCTCCTGCTGACTAACATTGCAGAAGAAACCTTAGACTTTCGGCGTTGCGGTTTTTCACCGCAATTTTCGCTACTCATACCGAGATAATCACTTCTCTCTGCTCCACCAAGCCTCGCGGCTCAGCTTCAACGCCAAAGAGAATGCTCCCCTACCCTCTGTACCGAGATAAATCTGGTACAGAGCCGTAGCTTCGGTAGCAGGCTTGAGCTCCGATCATTTTCGGCGCAGAATCACTCGACCGGTGAGCTATTACGCACTCTTTAAATGATGGCTGCCTCTAAGCCAACATCCCGGCTGTCTAAGCAATTCCACATCCTTTACCACTTAGCCTGCGTTTGGGAACCTTAGCTGACGGTCTGGGCTGTTTCCCTTTCGACCAAGAAGCTTATCCCTCCTGGTCTGACTCCCAGGATAAGGTACTCAGGCATTCGGAGTTAGGTTGAGTTTGGTATTCCGACTTGGAACCCTAGCTCATCCTGTGCTCTACCTCCTGAGCCCATTTACCTGAGGCTAGCCCTAAAGCTATTTCGGGGAGAACCAGCAATCACCGAGCTTGATTGGCCTTTCACCCCTACCCACAGCTCATCCGAGCCGTTTTCAACCGACACCGGTTCGGGCCTCCATCCCGATTTCTCGAGACTTCACCCTGGCCATGGGTAGATCGCCCGGCTTCGGGTCTATTGCGTACTGCTAAAGCGCCCTATTCAGACTCGCTTTCGCTACGCCTCCCCCCGTTCTGCGGGGTTAGACTCGCAGCACACAATAACTCCTCGGTTCATTAAACAAAAGGCACGCCGTCACCATGAACCAGTAACGGTTCGTGGCTCCGACCGCTTTGTTAGCTTATGGTTTCAGGTTCTATTTCACTCCCCTCTCAGGGGTGCTTTTCAACTTTCCTTCACAGTACTTGTACGCTATCGGTCTTCCGCAAGTATTTAGCCTTAGACAGAGGCCTGCCTAAATTCCTGCCGGGTTTCCCGTGCCCGACAGTACTTGGGGATATTCTCCAGAAAGTCTTGCTGATTTTGCCTACAGGACTATCACCTTCTCTGGTTTTGCTTTCCAGCAAATTCGGCTACCAGCAAGATTTGTAACTTCCCGAGAAGTCTGCTGCCTTCTCCGAGAATACCCCGCGACCTCCGGTATGCAACGCCAGCAGGCTTGACACATACCAGATTTGGGCTGTTTCCTTTTCGCTCGCCGCTACTGGGGAAATCTCTTACGATTTCTTTTCCTCCTCCTACTGAGATGTTTCACTTCGGAGGGTTAGCATCCCGGCATAATACCGGGACTCCCTGATATTAATCAGGGAAGGTTTCCCTATTCGGAGACCTCGGGATCAAAGCCTGTTTGCGACTCCCCCGAGCGTATCGCCGCTTACCGCGTCCTTCATCGCCTGCGGAAGCCAAGTCATCCACCATAAGCCGTAGCTTCCTTGATATCCAACCAAATTTTCAAAGAACTTATTTTCTTTTTAAGCTGTCTCGCAACAGCCTAAAATTTTCTGACTTTCCTTCATTTGGAGCTGAGCGGAGTTGAACCGCTGACCTCCTGCGTGCAAAGCAGGCGTTCTCCCAACTGAACTACAGCCCCGTAGGCTCAACAAAACTTATTTCTAAAGAACAACGTTCTCTAAAGCGTATTACTTTGGAGGCAGCCAATTTTCAAGTATCGCTCTTAAGGAGCGATATGGCTGTCTCCCAACTGAACTACAGCCCCGTAGGCTCAACAAAACTTATTTCTAAAGAACAACGTTCTCTAAAGCGTATTACTTTGGAGGCAGCCAATTTTTAAA
>QMNG01000030.1 GCA_003647645.1 candidate division Kazan bacterium
ACTTCGGGTAATAACTACGATGCTGTGTCCAAGTTTAGTTAGTTCATTTACCAAAGAATCAAGTGCAGATGCAATTCCTCCAACATGGGTGTAGCCGTAATATTCTGTTGTAATAAAACCTATATTCATTTTAGTATTAGCTGTAATTTAGATTAGAAATCTGTTTAATATCCTCTGCAGTATCAATGCCCACAGAATCATGTGGGGTGTGTACTACTTTAATGTTATATCCATTTTCCAATACCCGTAACTGTTCGAGGGATTCGGATAATTCCAGTCTGGTCTGCTGTAGCTGAACCAGTTGTTGCAGGAAGTTCCTGCGATACCCGTAGATACCCAGATGTTTATACCACTTTGAGTATTCGGCATTGCGTGGGTAAGGAATAGGGGAACGCGAGAAATATAGTGCGTTATCATTTTTATCGCAGACCACTTTAACAATGCTGGTATTTCTGGCATTATCTTTGGACAATTCAGTTTTGGCGGTACTCATAACTGTGTTTGGATCTTGTATAAGTGCATCTGCTACTCCGTCAATGGTATCCGGGTGAACGAAGGGCTCGTCGCCCTGAACATTGATAATTATATCGTAGTTATTGTCTAATGTTTCAGCCGCCTCTGCGCATCTGTCTGTTCCCGTAGGGCAACTTAGCGATGTCATAATCACGGTGCCACCGAGCTTGGTAATTTCATTGCGGATTTCTGAACTGTCAGTAGCCACAATTACTTTGTCTGCTTTTTTAGACTCCAAAGCATTGAGGTAAGTATGCTGAATAATTGAATGCTTTCCTATTTTAATTAGCAGTTTGCGCGGCAGGCGGGTAGAGGCCAATCGGGCCGGTATAATTATTGCTATCTTATTCATGATTTTGGCGCTGTGTTTATTTTGGGATGTTGAACAAGTTGGTCAATTCCCTCACTGAGATTAATTGTTGGCTTCCAACCCAGAGATGTCCGGGCCAAGGTGTTATCAAGACAGCTTCTTAATTGTTCACCCGGTCTAGCCGGCTGGAATTGGGGCTGCAGGGGTATGTTAATGGCCGATCGAATAATGTTAAATAGCTCTATAATGGTGGTTTCTCGACCCGATGAAATGTTAAGAGTGCCAGTGAAGTTAATAGCAGATACCAGCATGTTGGCATTAACCACGTCGGCAACATTGATAAAATCGCGGGTTTGCTTACCGCTACCAAATATGATGGGGGCTTGGTTACTTTTTAGTTTGTTAATAAATATAGGAATAACGGCGTTTTCGCCTTTGGAATCCTGTCTGGGTCCATAGACATTAGAGTAACGCAGTATCACTGTTTTCAACCCCCTAATGTTTCGGTAATATTCCATATATCTTTCGATGCTTAGTTTGGCAATGCCATACGGGCTTTGTGGTTTAGTAGGGCTATTCTCACGAGACGGAATGTATCTTTCGTCGTAGATAGCTCCGCCGGAGCTGCTAAATATAAACTTGTCCACGCCATACCTAACAGATACTTCTAGTAAGTTGATAGTTCCCAGTATGTTGACTGTGGCATCATATATGGGATTTTTGACTGATACATTAATGCTTATTTGCCCAGCATGGTGGCTAACTATGTCAGGCTTCTCAACCAGGAATATCTCCTCTATTTCCCAGTAATTGTTCACATCGGCCTGATAAAATTTAGCCCTTTTATTGATGTTCTGCCTGTATCCTGACGATAAATTATCAACAACAATCACTTCGTGACCGTTGTTTATATATGCATCAACAATATGCGAACCAATAAAGCCGGCGCCGCCGGTAACTAGTATTTTCATCTTCCTTGAAATCCCAACACCGTCACTATGGTACGGATAATGATGCTTAAGTCCAGTAACATGGAACGGTGTTTAATATAGTATAGATCGTATTGTAGTTTTTCCTTAGCGTCTTCCACGGATGCCCCATAGGGAAACTTGACCTGGGCCCAGCCAGTTAGCCCGGGTTTGATTAGATGTCTGGTTTGATAGAAAGGGATTCTAGCCGCCAGTTCATTGATAAACTCTGGCCGTTCTGGGCGGGGACCGATTATGCTCATTTCGCCCCGGAGCACATTTACTAGCTGGGGAATTTCATCCAGCCGAGTCTTACGCAAGAAATACCCTACGCGTGTAATTCGGGTATCTTGTTTCTGTGTCCACTGGATACCGGTTCTTTCTGCACCCTGCACCATTGTCCTGAGTTTAAATATTGTGAATATCTTGTTTTTCTGCCCAACCCGTTTTTGTCTGTAGATAACTGGCCCTCTGGAGTCGATGGCAATAGCCAGTACGGACAGCAGTATGATCGGGGATAATACAGCCAGCAGAATTGTCGAGGCAACAACGTCAATAACACGCTTCACAAAATCATAGGTTATTTTGTCGGTTTCATTAATGTTGTTTAAAAACCAGCCACGATTAAGCCGGGTTACCGGAACCTTGTCGGTTAGCTCTTCATAGAAGTCGGGCAAATTATAAAATTTAACCTGCAGTGGCAGATATTCAAACAGTTGATTCAGTAAGCTCTGTTTTAAACTGTCGCTGGCCACCACCAGAGTATTAATACCATCTCGCTTAATATGTTGTAGTAAATTAAGGGGATTTTCCACAATTTCTATTTCCTTTAAGTTGGCAGGCGCTGTAATTTTCTGGTCACCGTCGCCAACCAGCGCCACCAGCCGGTAGCCGCTATTTTTGTTTGATAATAATTCTCTGCCTAATTCCAGCGATCTGATAGTAATCCCCAAAATTGCTACCTTGTTTAAAGGTAGGATATTACTGAATATTTTAGTAAATAGTGCCCTCCAGGCAATTAGCATAATGCCCAAAATGCCAGCATCAATTATCAGTAGTCTTTTGGGGGTGAGATCACTGGTTGGCAGTATGTAAAAAACTAACACGGCAATTAGCGCTCCGAGAGTCAGAGCTCTGGCAAGGTCGAAATAGATGTTTAGCTGATCTCTTAACCGTATCAGGTTGTATAAATTATTAGTGTAAAACAGTATTAACCACAGAATATATACAGCGCTGAATGGCTTGGCGTGTTCAAGAAATGTTAGCCAGTCTGGTGCGTTTTGATATCTCAGGGCCAAAGCCAGCCATAGGGCCAAATAAAGCAACACTAAATCGCCCGCGGCCAGTAAAAGTTTAAACGCAATGCTGGAACTTGGGTTTGAAATTTGTGCACTCATAAGAAATGGGGGATATATGCCCCCGTTTATGCTAGGATTATACCTATTTTGGGTTATTTTTGTCAATCTGGAAGCGTATTTCGTATTAGATTTCGCAACTGGTATAAATTTGCGATAATGTATACATATGCGATTACCATTTTCCACAGCTCCATTTTTCAAAAAATTTTGGCCGTTGGTGTTGGTAATTGTTTTATTATTGGCTGTTGGCGTGTGGTACAGATTTTGGGGACCGGGTGAATTTAACTCAAAATCATTCAAGGCCTATAACACTGTGGTGGCTTCTTTGCTTGAACTAAAACGGAACCCGGACAATTTCGAAGCTGCCATGAGAGCCGGGGTGGGGTACTTTAACCTATCCAACCTTATTAAGGCCGAGGAATATTATCTGAAGGCTATTGCCATTGACCCGACATCAACTTTGCCATGGAATAACTTAGGCAATACTTATCGTGAACTGCTTCGCTATGAAGAAGCTGAAGCAGCATATAAAAAATCGATCGAGCTGGATCCTACATCAGCAACTTCATATCTGAATCTAATCGACTTATACAGCCGCTGGGACGTTGAAAATTATGATCGCCGCCCCAAAATTCCCAAATTGCTTGAACAGGCGCTCGAGACGACCAACCGAGACATTCGAATACTTAGGGTGTCCATGGATTACTATGATTCCATCGGCAAGCCTGCCGAGGCGGAGAAATATCGGGCAGAAATTAAATTTCGCGAAACAGAGGACGAACATCCGCCCCAAAAAACATAAAATTAGCAGTAACAAATTTCTCACGGCCGTGAGAAATTTGTTACTGCTATTTTAGCTGTTTCAAATCGCTCCAGGATTGAGTGTTAGTATCGTAAAACAGCATCCAGATTTCAGAAAAAACACTCTGGGGCACTTTGATGCTGTTCTCTTCTCTGTCAAAGTCTGACTTATCAAAAACCGGCGATGCCACCCGTATTACTAATATCATTCTGTTTTTAAAGTCATACTTGGCTGCCTGTTCAACCTTATCAGCAAGTTTAATGTTGAGGGTTTTGATCAGCTCGTCAGCTTTCATTATTCCGCTAATTCTTTTGTCGGCTCGACCAAGCAGGATTTTGGCTTCATTATCATCGTAAAATAGGTGGGTAACTTCAACCCCTAGCATTTGGCCGTCGTCTTCCGCTATGAAATCCGGCTTGTCGCTATGTTTGTTAAATTGAAAATTCGTTCCGTTGAACAAATTATAGGACTTGATGAAATAATCAAATGCGGCTTTTTCTAATTTTTTCTTTTCAGCCATAATGTATGGCGGGGACGACCGGACTCGAACCGGCGACCTTCCGCGTGACAGGCGGACGCTCTAACCAACTGAGCTACGTCCCCGTGAGACATATTGGAGTTTATTTTAATATATCAAGCCAAACAATGCCAGGTTCATTTGTATTCGCTTTTAGTCTGTATAATACTGGTTCCGACAAACCGATCAATACCTGCTGTAAGCTATCATCCGGCGGCTGATGAACCCGTATTTCCGTAATCGGGCCTTTGCCAATAATTTGTTTTTCTTTTCCTACAAATACTAATTCGGCCGTATTACCACTTAGATCAAACCGTCTAGTGTCGGACAGATTAACAGTCAAACGATAGTTCCCCAGATCCGTCAGTAGCTTTGGCCCACTGCCAAACAGAACTGGTTCATCTTTGGTATTTGGGATCACTTCGATCCTTGGCACCGCTATATCGCTCAAAATGCTGCTGCGATTCAGTTTTGTAATAAAGCCTATTCGGTAAAATTCATCCTGCTCTTCAAAAGTAACATCGTAAAAAAGATGATAGCCGCCAAGCTTGCCGATCGTCTGTTTCCCGCTTCTAAAACCGCCTTTTCCCGGAGCAATATCAGCCACCAGTCCATAGACCACTAAGAATACCACCAGTAATATCAGCGCTCCTAAAGTCCGTAAAATTAGTTTCATATTCTCTTGTCTTTAATGAATGCCAGCAGTTCCTCAGCGCTGACCGGCTCGTCCTCCGTAACTTTTTTAACTAATGTCGTGATTTCGCGCTGGTAAGTAGCCGGGTCAGCAATTTGTCTTAGGGTTAATTCATTATTGCCGGCTGACTGAATTGTAACCGTGCCAAAATTAAACAAAGTTTGAAAAAACCCAGCTACAGTATATGTAACATTTTGAATCCTATCCAACTCAATTTCGGATACCCGCCGAGTGAATAAGCCCTTTTGGTCAATATCTATTATTCGATGGTCGGTGATAATGAATTTGTCGCGATACCACTGGTAATATTCATATAAAATATAGCCAATCCAGAACATAATCCAAAGATAGTACACAATAGCCCCCGCCGCATAACTGAATATTGTGCCCATAAAGCCTGTCCAAATGGGGATAAGGAACGAAAGGAATATAATTACTATGCCCTTGGCCAGCGGCATGGCGATGGTATACCAATGTTTGTTTAAAACCATCAGAATCTCTTCGTCTTCGCGCTGTCCGGAGAACTCGGGAATGAATTTTGAACCCTTTGTCATCTATATTATATATAATGAAATAGATACCTGTCCCGTTAGGAATTGAGCGAACGGGTCAACAGATAAAACGGAAGCGAGTATAAGCATAAACAGCCATAGTAGAAATTTCTAACTGGGATGAATAAACCAAGAAGAAATTGGCAACGAAAATTTATCATTGTAATTGCAATAATCCTTGCACTTAGCCTAATTTTACCCTATACAATTAGTTTGTTCTATTAATTCCGTATAACTCTCTGCCAGCTGTCGGAGAATGGGACAGACAGGTCCCCGTAGTTTCCGCCCGCAGCTTCGCAGCTATGGCGGACCCGCCTGACTGCCTTCGGCTGTCGCTGGGCAACGGATACTACTAACATAAAAACCATGCTTTCGTTATTGAGAATTTGTCCCCGTAGTTCAACGGATAGAACGGAGTCCTCCTAAGACTCAAATGTAGGTTCGATTCCTGCCGGGGACGCCAAGAGGAGCTTTGCTCCAATTAACAATTAGCAATGATCAATTACCAATTGCCACTAAAGAAGTACTATTATAATAATCCATTGAAAACTGAGAATTGAAAATTGCCGCACAGCGGCTCTCGGGGTGTGGCCTAGTGGTTAAGGCGCACGTCTAGGGGACGTGAGATCGCTGGTTCGAATCCAGTCACCCCGACCATCCCAGCACCATACGGTGCGGGATGAGCCGTGAACCGCCTGGTTCTGCGGCCACAAATTATTTATATGTATTACGTTTATATATTAAAAAGTGAAAAAGACGGAAAAATGTATGTGGGTTCAACATCGAATCTAAAGCGCAGATTTTACGAACACAATTCCGGCAAATCACCATCAACCCAAAATAGACAGCCATTAAAATTAATATTTTATGAGGCATATCAGTCAAAAAG
>QMNG01000031.1 GCA_003647645.1 candidate division Kazan bacterium
GTCTCAAAGTACAACAGTATCTGTGGTGATACTGTTCTATGAAGACGAAGATTAGAGAAGTCATTGAGAAACACGGGAAGGATCTGTTAAAGTATCCAAACGTCATCGGTTTTTCCAATCTTCCACAAAAGCGTATTAGGCGTGGAAAAGTAGTTGATGAACTAGTTCTACGTGTTTATGTTACTAGGAAAGTTCCAGAGCACCTCCTCAGAAAAGATGAAGTAATACCAAAGGAAATAGAGGGTGTAAGAACAGATGTTGTCGAAATTGGAAGGATAAAAAAGTTGCAAGGATATAGGGAAAGGTATAGACCTGCTCCATGTGGTGTTAGTACTTCTAGAGCGGATCAAAATGCAGCGGGAACCATAGGATGGTTCATGGTTGATGAAGATGGCAACATCTACCTTCTATCAAATAATCATGTATGGGCTAATGAAAATAACGCTTCTCAAGGAGATCCATTGATTCAACCAGGGCTTCTTGATGGAGGTGATCCAGAGCAAGATATTATAGCAGAACTCTATGATTGGATAAACATTGATTTCACAGGTAATCCCAATACAGTCGATGCTGCATTAGCAACACCAATTGATCTATCACAAGTATACATGAGTATAATGGAGATAGGGGGAATCACAGGTAAAGGTGATCCAGCATTAAATGTAATTGCAAAGAAGGTTGGTAGATCAACAGGTTATAGTGAGGGAACTATAATTGATGTAAACGCAACACTAAATGTAGAGTATGATAGCGGGACAGCATTATTCCAGGACGTATTCATAGTTCAATCAGATAATGTTATAGTGCAACCAGGTGATAGCGGAAGCCCAATTTTGGATGGAGAAGGCAGGTTCATAGGATTATTGTTTGCAGGTAATGAAGAAGGTACAACATTTGTTGGATGCAAGGCAAGTAACATTGAAGCAGAGTTCCAAAACAAGCTGGGCAAGAAGATATGGATATTATTAGCTAATGCTTATCCTCCCTTTCATAAAGAAGTGGTATACGAAGTTCAAAAAGTGTATCCATCTAGCTTGGAAGTTATGGGTTTGTCTCTCCAAATGATAATGCAGTTCATGGTTTTCACGGCTATGATAGGATTTGTAAACCTTATAACGAAAGAAGCAGTAAAAATAGAGTGGTGATAATATATGCCTACACGTACAGTTCAAGTAACAGCAACTTTAACTGATACAGATGGGAATCCTCTTAGCGGCAAACCTATCAATCTATACTATAGAGAAGCAGGATCTACAACATGGAATGATCTTGGTACAAATCCACATACAACAGATGCGAATGGTCAAGTAACAGATTCAATTGATCTTACTGTTCCAGGATCATATGATTTTAGGGCTGAGTTCCCAGGAGATGATCAATACGAGGCAAGTAGTGCGGAACTCTTGAACCAAATGATCAAGGCTAAGACGCAGCTAACGATAACGGTAACACCACTGTAAGCACAGTAAGATTAGTAAGGAAACAAGCTAACATTTATTAGGGGTACGGATGCCAACGCTAAAAATAGTTGCTACTCTTACTGATGTAAACGGTAATCCTCTTAGCGGTAAAACTATTGAGTTTTATAAATCAACTGATAATGTTAATTTCACATTAATTGCAACAAAAACAACTGATACTAATGGGGAAGCAGAGACAACAGATGAAATAACACAAGCGGGAACATACTACTACAAGGCAAGGTTTCCAGGAGATGATACATATGATGAAGCAGAAGTTGTAGCATCATACACGTATAGTCCTATGGAAGAATGGATACAAGCATTCATGAATTTGTTACCTTGGATAGTAATGATAATGATAATAATATTGATAATAGCATTATTGGTTTCAGCCCTTACATGATATAATTCTTTTTTATCATTTCAAGAAGTTATATGATGGCAACTGTTATTAAGAGAGAAGAAATAAATTAGACTAGGTGTGATAGGTAATGGTTACTCTAAACTATCAGACTGTATTAAATGCCATAGGAGGGTTGTTATTCAAGATAAGTGAAACACGATACGAGTATATTTATCCCAAGCAACTAGACAATGGTACAACGAAGATGATTGTAAGGGAGTTAGGGAAGAGAATAATAGATTTCGGTACTTCTCCTCCGACAATTGGTTCAGAGACAACAATAGACATTGCTACACCGTCTGGGCTGAATAACCCTATCGCGTTCTTTAGAGGAAAACTTGGATACGATTTTGATAATGATGCGATATTAATGTTTGTTGGAGAATGGGATGGTTCTTCAAATGTACCACGATCAACGACCGTTAAACTATTATCGATAGCAAGAGATTTCTCGGATGTAACAGTTGAAATAGATGACGTTCTATCACTTGTAAAGAATGCAGCTAGTGATGTTGATTTAATAAAGCTATATGCACATGCATGGAGACTTGGCAACTTAGGAGTAGCAACAATAGGAGCCTATGCGGCTGGCTCTGAAAGAAGCGTTATACTAAAAGACACGGGCACGGGATGGAGTGCTGAAGTACATAGCGAGAGATACAATTATGTACAAGAATTAGTAGAACCATTTTGGGATGAAAATACTTTCATGGGATTCTTAACAGAAGGACATGGTACAAATAGCTTGTGGATTAAGACTGATGGGAGTGTTCAAGCAGGTGCACCTGGTGGAACATTTACAACTTCTCCAATATACGATCCAATAAATAACAGGATACTATGGTTTGAATGGGGAGGAGAGATATCATCTGGAACACAGCATATATGGACTGCTCCGCCATCAACACCATTTACAGGAACAGACATAACACCGTCTGGTTCACTAACAGATGCTGAAGGAAACACAGTAAATTTGCAAGCATGTGGAAAGATACCTGGATTCATATTCTCTGATAAACAGAACAATAAGGTGATCTTAGGAATAAACTTTGGAGGACTACCAGCAGGGGTATGGAGGGTACTACAGTTAGATCTAGATACAATGAGTGTTGACGGACTGTTTACGTTGAAGGATGGAACAGATACAATATATACTCATGTATATCTTAGAGCAATAGATCCATCAGCAAAGAAGTTGATTCCAGTTCCAATAGTCAATGTATATGATACGGCACTAGGATGGTATGTTTAAAGAGGGTAGAATGGTTTGAGTGAGTCACCAGTTTCAACATACTTTTTGTACAATGAGTTTCCAGAAACAGCACCAGGAGAAGGGATTCCCATTCAGCTTGAACAAATACTGCAAATAATATTGCAACTATTACCATTAATTATAATGATCATCTTATTAACAGTAATCATATCAGCAATAAGATAATGATAATCTTTTCTCCATATTAATTTAAGTATTGTTTTCTCCAAGTAATACTAGGGATACTAGTGCTAAGAATCGTAACCTTCAAATTAAAAGAAGAAGAGCTTGAGATTCTGGATCTTTTATCAAGAAATCTCAAAAAAACAAGAAGTGATGTGATAAGACTTGCTCTTAGAAAACTGTTCAAAGAATTCAATATTAAAGTAGAAATTAAGAATGAATCAGATTTTAGTTATAGGAAATATGATAGATTCTTAAGGAATATGAGGAGAGAATATGATAGTGTACAGATGCAGTAAATGCGGTAAGATAATCTATGCATACTACTATGGTAAAGACTTTTTGGGAGTACCAACACCAAGCGAAGTAAGAGCAATGCTTGGAGGTATATGCCCATATTGCAAGAAACCATTGAAAAAACCAACATTAGAGGACGTAAAGATTTACCCAAGAGAAGAAGTATTGAAGAACAAGAAATTAGTTATGGAGTTGCAAAGAATTTCCAAACAGCAAATCCAAGTCTTGGATCAATCAAGTAAGCCCTAACAAGCACAATATTATCTTTCTTTTTCACTTCAACAATTCTACCATCTACCAACATCTTAAGATATTTTTCCTTAACTTCTACTATCCTTATATCACTATAGCCCTGTTCCCTAAGGTATTCTACAAGGTCTAGATACATGTTGTTTCACCAATATTGATTTATTAATGATGATTTATTTATAAGAGCGTTGGCATAATATTTACTGAGGCTAGAGAAACATGTCAGATAGGAAGCCCTGTATATATGCCTTACATTCATACTGCATTGTTTTTTACCACTTAATGAAGAAGTACAGCAAAGATGAACTAGAAGAAAAATGGGGATCTGAGGACTGGATAAAACTACATTGCTCAATGTGTGTGAAAGTAACCTATGCTAAATCAAAATGGAAGCTTGTAAAAGGATATAGTGTTGTTAATACTCTTTGAAAAAACCTTATATATTTATAGACAAGAATAAATACATGGTGATAGAATGCAACCCAAGATCCTAATCGTAGAGGACAAGATAACCGAGATAGAAGCAGCCATAGCAAAACTCTCTGCTGAAGGCTACAGGAGGATAGAGCTTCACTTCTTTGGAAGTAAGCTCCACGAGAAGAAGAGGCTTCAAGAGAACGTGGTACTGATAAGGGCTTTCAAGAGGTGAAATAATGGATAGTATCACAATTCCATATATCGTTAAGGGGATCATAAAGAACTACAAGCTTGATAGTGAGGAGAAGGTAATACAGCTTCTCAGAACACTATGTCCTGTTGAAATAATTATTGAGGTGCATGAAGCTAGAGGGAAGTTTAGAGTTGTAGTGTACGCTGATTTAGTAAGGATATTCTCTGAGGAATTTGATGTAAGCAGACTGGAAGTCTTTATGGAGAAGCTGAAGAGGCTGGGCTGCATTCACGTAGCTACTGATTATATACACTCCTATGCACCTTTCCAGAGAATAGTGTTCATAAAACCACTCTTTGTTGATAAGGAGAAGCTTAGGGAGGTATTTAATGATGTCTAAATCGGAAGCACTAGCAGAGCTGGGGAAAATGCTGAGTGCAGTAGGAGGCATAATGGCGGTTGCTGCCGCTCTTCATGGAGTTGCTGTAACGTTTGAGATGATTAATGTGGAGAAGGAGCTTGAGAGGATCATGGGCAAGGAATGGGTAGAAGCGTGCAGAAAGGATGTGGACTGCAGACTGAAACTAATGAAGATAGCAGAGGAGAGTCTTGAGGTAAAGGCTAGGACGCCAGAGGAAGAGAGAAGGAAATACAGAGAGAAGATCTTCAATGAACTTGCAGGGAAGCTCAAGGAAATAGGGGTTAAGATATGGTGTGAAGAGCATGATCTGGGAGAGCTTGGTAGCTATAAAGAGTGCTATATAGAGTACAAGGGATACTCCTTCAAAGTAGAGAAGCTGGAGGATTGAGACTATGGAGAGCATGATAAGACCTTACGCTGAAGAAGTATTTAAGGACATAGTAAGGGAAACATCAAAGGAGTTCCTCATTGCATGCATCCAAGACGGCTTCTGCTTCAACAAAATTATTGATATGGTTCTTACATCAATGATTGAGGACATTAAGACATTAGTGGAAAAGATAGCAGGGGTGTTGATGTATGCCTAATATTAAGGTTCCAGAGGAGCTGTATGAGAAGATCAAGAAGATGGCTGAAGAGCAAGGAAAGGCTATGTGGGAGGTGATTCAAGTAGCTCTTGATAAGATGGAGGTTGGAAACATACAGATAAACCTTCCAAAGCCTAAGTTTATACGATTACAATATCCAGCATGGTGTGTGTTAGGCAATCATAAGGTTGATCCACAAAAGTACAAGGAAAAAACAGGAAGAGATCTTTATGCTTTATGGTTTCCAGGGCTAAATGGAGTAGTATGTATTGATTGCCTCATAAGACATGTTTTTACAGAGGATACACAAGCGAAGACTCTTGCAAAGTTAGAGGTTGAAATTCGTAAGCTAAGGGCTATTAAGAGGCAGTTGAACAAGGAAATTGAAGAATTATCAATAAAGTATAGTTTTGCGGAATTATTATCTAAGCTTAGCAAGGTTGTTGATGCAATAGATGAAGAGATTACAAGGCTGGATTATCTATTAGGAGGATATGTTAGTGGAGAAAAGAGAGAAGAAGTTTCAGAGATCAAAAAGCAGCTAGGAGAAATATCAGAGCAGCTAAAGAGGCTTGAAATGCCTGAAAGCTGGTTAAAGAAAGGACTAGAAAAAATGGGCATCATAAAGATCAAGAGGAGGGCAAGATAATGGGTAGGAAAATTGAGAGAACACTAGAGGTAAGGCATATCTTAGCTAAGAAGAAGCATAAGCTAACGGATGGAAGCTACAAGGAATATGCCTACGATCAATACTTTCTATCAACCTATATCCATATACCGAAATCATGGGTTGAAGAAGGATACATGAGGTTCAAGCTCATAGCTGTGGATGAAGCCCACTCCTTCCTGATAGTTCCTGAGAACATATCTAGGCAAGAGATAATTGAGCTTAGGAGAAAGCTCAAATCAATGCTCAAGAAAGAGGGTAAAACATAATGTTTTTAAGAAAGAATCCATAAAATAATGCGAAAGGTGCAAACTAATGTATGCTGTAGAAGTACCACATGAAGTTGATCCACAAGAAATATTTTCAACATCAACAAATGATCCAGAAACACCTGTATCAACTTATATACTCTACAATGAACTAGCATTTAAACCTGTATCAACTTATATACTCTACAATGAA
>QMNG01000032.1 GCA_003647645.1 candidate division Kazan bacterium
CATGAAAATGCCAAGAAGAGGGTGAAATTTTATCGCGAGATAGGCAACATGGAAATGGCAAAAATAGCCTATGAAACGATTAATACAATTCAGAAATCACTCAAAACAGTTCAAAAAGAAATTAAAAAATTAGAAAAAACTTATTTGCAATAATTCTGACAATATATAAAAAATGAGGCGCTGCCAAGGTTAATTTTGTAGAATAAGGGACGCTATGGAAAGTTTAAAGCTTGTAATAATAAGTTAAAGAATTGAGGGATGAAATTGGCAGAAGTTACTTATTGTATTTACCCAAGTTGTATCCACTAAAAAATGATGAAGGGCGGACGAATTTTTGTATCTGTTATCTTAGAAAGCTTATTAAGGTTACTAAAAGAAAAGAGAGAGAAAATCCATATTTCTACAGAGGTGTAGGCGTACACAAAATACTTGAACGTTTAACAAGAACTGAGATTCTAAAGTTACTTGATGTAGAAGGAACTATAAAAGAAACTATAAGAAAGTAATGGCAATCCTGCATAACTATATAGTTAAGAGGAGTTGGATGAAATTGTGGATCAACTAACACATCCGATTTTAGGAAGCTAAACTGATTGAATTAAAAGACATAAAAGGGTACTTGGAGATTATTCTGAGCTACTCCTTCAGAATACTTTTCATTCACGTAGAAATTTCATGTGCACAATTTTAATATGAAGTTTGAAATAGTAACTGTCTAGGTGAAACATTGGCTCGGCAAAATAAACCATCAATTGAACAATTTTTTGTCACCCGTGGTTACAGAGTCAGTGCGTACGAATTACTTCCTAATAAAAAGTCAGTTGAAGCCATTGTTATATCTAGATCTGGAACTGATCTTAATAAGTTAAAACAAATTTTGACCAAAGAATTGACCCAGCAAGGTTGTGACGTCGTACCGTGGCGTACCGATATTTATATCTTCTCGGATAATATTAGTGATGTAAAAGAGAAGCTTCAAAAGCTGAATTTCACCGACATGAGAATAGAAGTCGTAAACATTTTTGAAGGCCCAACGCCATTAATAATTAATAATGCTTTGTTGAATGAATTTGAAAAAGTTCTCCAAGGAAAGGGATTTCTTATTCCAAGAAGATACCTTGCTTACCACCCCTCGCAGAAGAAATCCCATGCCAATGACGACTTGATTGATCTCTACGATGGTTTAGAGTATAGAATTCGATATTCTAGAGACATAAAGGGAGAGGGCTATTTCGTATTAACTCTTGATCACCACCTATTTGTAAACTTTACTAAAAATCTCCATGAAATCATGACATTACTATCAACAAAGAGGAATAGAAATGAAATCAAAGATTTCTTCTTAGGGCGGCTTATGGTCAAACACTGTCCCAGTTTATGCCCTGATTCAAACACGAGTAAATGTCCACTTAAAAAAGTCAAAAGGCGATTAAGCGGATATGTTAGAGAAATACTGTTTAATGACGAGGAGAAATACGACAAGTTTTCTTCATTAGCAGTAACTCCCCGACTTTGTTCTAAACTAAGGAATTTCGCCTCAATAACAGCTCCTATCGTATTGTGTATAGATGAAGAGGGAAATGCGTTGTGGGTTTCTAGTTTATTCTTATATCCAGAGCCAAATTTATATAACATTTCTGAATTTGTAAGGGAACTTAAGGATCAAGCGTCAGCAGACACGGCTATACGGGATATCCGGGTATTCTCTTTCTTGGACACGGGATATGGGAAAGCTAACCCATATGCCTCTAAAGATCGTTTTAATGCAATAACACGGATGCTGGAAACTCTGTCTATTGATTCTCTTATTGTGAATGGTGTTAATTTTGATTTAGTTCCGCTCCCAATAGAAGTAGCTATTTAGGAGGGATTTTTGTGTACGTAGATACTAGGCGAATAGAAGGAACAAAATTTGAAGCTCCTCTGCTTCAGTTTGATTACGAATCTTCTAGCCAAGTGGCTTATTCTCCGTATAGGGGCCTATGTGCTTTTGGTCCCTATGACAAACACATACGAAGATTTGGGAAGATTTCCATGTTAGTAATTGCACCGGATAGTAAAATAGAGTCAATGCAAACATTAACGGACTTACTAAAAGAAGGTTGGTCTATATACCCTGGATTTGAGCGTATTTTCGGAGTTCGATTATCAGCGGAGTTCGCCTCGTTTAAGACTAAAAAAGATAAGACCTTGGTAGGTCTAAGTCGACGGTACGAACACCAAATAATGAACATCCTTCGCGAGGTCAGAATAGAAAATTACGATATTGCACTTGTTGGCATTCCTTGGTCTCCTCGGGAGAATATTTCAACACCTTATTATCGATCAAAGGCTGTCCTAACAGCGTCAGGCTTGCCTTCACAAATGATCACATGGGAAGTTTTGAATGATCCAAGTCGCTTAAGGTACTCCTTGATGAATATTGCAATTGCAATATATACGAAAGTTGGGGGAAGGCCATGGGCGTTAGCCCCCCACCCAAATATTCAAATTGTTGATTGTTTTATTGGAATTGGTATGGCTTTGCGGTCTCTCTCACGAATCGGATATAAGCTTAGATATGTGGGTTTTGCTAACATTTTTAGAGAAAACGGTTGCTATGTCCTTACAACCGGAGTCCCAGGTGTGATTGAATATAAAAAGTACCTTGAAGAAATAGGTGAGAAAATTTCTGATGCTATTTCAGAATATGAGCGGGTGGTCGGAAAAAAGCCGCGAAGCATAATTATTCATAATTACAAAAGAACAAGCAGAAAGGAGCGAAAAACTATTGTTGAAGCTCTTTCCTCACAATTAGGCTCTGATTTTGAATATGCAATCGTTAGAGTTACAGATGCCCCCGCTGTTAGGATCTTTGACTTTGACCATAGAAGTATGGCCACCGAGCCAGGCGTCTGTGTTCCTTATAGTGCAAAAGCGGCGATAGTAACCACAACTGGCAGAAGAGACGACAGGTCTCCTTTAGGAACACCAGTTCCTATTTATATTTCAATAGAAGAACAAAGTCCATCGCGGCCTTTTTCTATACTTTCTATTGCACAGCAAGTCTATTATCTAAGTAAAATCTATTGGGGCGGTGTGAGTACGGTTCAACGTGAACCTGTTACAACAAAATACGCTAGACTTCTTGCCTCTATGATGTTGGGAATGTGGGGAGATGAGTGGAATCGAGCCATTTCTAACCAGAGGTTAGCTGACAAAGCATGGTTTATTTAAATTCCGCCGAGGAAAAGTATCTGGATTATGAACTCTATTATTCCAATCACAATAGTAATAAGTATTTCATATATCCTTTTAGGAATTACTTTTCTTCCAAGCAATTCATCTACCGCATTTAGAATAAGTTGTGGAGGGATGAAAAACCAAGCCGCAAAATACAGGAAAATAAGTGGTTTTGCAAAAGTTTCGGGAGCTATGGAAATAGTGAATTCCCTATAATGTGGATAAAATGTATACATGAAACTTAAGAATAAGCCCGTCATAATCAACAGAAGACTTCCTGTTTTTCTCTTTTCTTTAACTAAAACTTCGTTTTTAAGCTCCTCTCTAATTTTTTCGTGCTCTTCTGTGCTATAGCATATTAACAATTCTGGTAATAAACTGCTTAGAGTTATAATTAGTAACGAGAGTTCTATAATCCCTAGATGAGAGATTGCAAATCCTAACTCTGGCTCTGAATCTTCTTCAGCGACACCTATCTGCGTCCAAGCTGTTAATAACGTATCTTTAAGTGTTTGCGAGAGGTCGATAAGCCTCTTGGTTACTTTTTTGTTAAGATTTTCCAATTCTGTCCTGATTTCTTTGTCTAATTGTTGTCGACGTAGGTAAGTATTCATTAACCATGACACTATAATTATTTCCTCCTCGTTTATCTCATTTAGTCTCACATGCGATAGAAGCCATCGGAGGTTATTCTGAAATAAATCATTTGTCACACCCATTTCAATGAGGCAAGCGATACCTAATGCACATCTCCAAAGGTCAGAAAACCAGTCATTTTGGGCAGCAATCTTTATTTGGTCAATGATCTTTTCCTTAACTCTGTCGGGAATTTTTTCTGTACTTGCAACAATTGAGTATAAGTACTCAAAGCTTTCAGTGTATACTCCCGGCATTCTTTCTTCGAAAAATTCAATGACTAGCTTATTGGTAAATTCTAAATAATCGGATGGCAGTTTCTTGCCAAATTTTTTCAGCACATGAGGCGACATAATAAGGGCTACTATATCCCTTTTGGTCGTATACTTTTTTTGTAAACACCAATTGTAAATATAGCTTACAAAATTTCGAACTGCGGGGCGATTATAACATTCTTCCCTGTTTCCAAGGGCAAAAAGTGCCCAGCATACATCAAAGGGACTTCTATAATAATCTACTATTCTTATAAGTAGTAGTTCCGCTTCATTGATTGTCTTTCTTATTGTCTGTTTGCTTCGTTCTTCAATGAGTTTTGTCATATTCTCTTGTTGCTTCATAATGTACCACGTTATTTTTGAGAAAGACGTTGGTTAAAACCTTTGCCTTTGTCCACAATTTATTAATTAATGAATTGGTATTATTAAACGGTGAGAATTATGTCTGAAGAACCCTTACCTATTTCTGAAAAACTTAAAGTACTTCAAGCTATTAATTTATATAAGACAGAAAAATGGTGGTCCGCAGTAACTTTGATCGAATCTTACGGTAGAAAACAGATCGCCATATACTTATGGACGAGAAAAGAAGATAAATGGAAAAGGAGGCAAAAACTTGTTATACATAATAAAGGCGAATGGTTGCAAATCAAAGAAGCAGTCGAGAGTCTTTTACCTAAACTAACATAGATCTGATAAATGTTCTATTCAGCATATTTGGGCATTTGACCATCCGAATGCTTAAACAAGTTTACAAGCATTCGCATATAGAGGAATAGTCCTAGGCTGGATAATCTATTTCCTATAGAGTTTCAAGTGCTTTGGATACAGCAGTCTACGTATAGTATGATTTTCTTAGGATTAACTGCCTTGACCATGATTCTCAATTGGTACGATAGTAGTGCCCAGAAACTCTTATTCTGTATGATTGGATACCCATCTTTAAAAATCAGCCAGCTATGAAGTTGACAGCTGAATGTACCGTAGGCTGAGCGGAATATCATAAAATTTTGCTGGGAACTGAACTTGCAACATAGGTCCTTATGGTTTTTGGTTTGAATTCTCTTTTCGGAGATAGACTATGAAGTTATTTAGCATAAATCTTTCTGTTCTTTGCAAAAAATAAGAAACCTTAGAAAAGGAGTCGCTACGTACAAATGGACTAACGAATTGAATATGTTTGACTAACGATCTTGTTTTTCTATGATTATTTTTCCGTTTGGTAGTGTTGCGATATATTCCCAGCCCTTTCCCAGATACTCTTCTATTTGGTTTAGGTTTATGACTTTTTGTGTTCCGCAGTCTTCATTTTTGTTGCCAACTAGTCGTTTTCTCACGATTTCTTGAAATTCTCCATCACTCAAGCTTGATACGTCTATTTTGTCGATTTCTTCTGGCGAGAACCCAGCTACGAGTAGCAGTTGCCTCCTGAATTCTTCTATTAGGTTTTCTCTGCTTGTTTCAGGCTTTACTGTCTGTAGATATTCTTGGCTTCGCCTATAGGCTTCCCGCATATCTTCTATAACATTTTCTGGAAGCCTACACTTATTCGTCGTATATCGATTTTCTATGTCGCCTTTGTGACCCATCCAGAATTGTCTATAATCGCGTAGAACTAGTCCCTTAGATTCGGCTAGTATTAGTTGCGTGTCGAAGTATGCTCTTAAAACGTAAGGTCTCCAGCCGAATCCAGCTCGCCTTATAGCATTCCTTATCATATCGCCAATATTTACGGTTCTAATGAAAGGTTTGCTTGCGACTTTCGGCCTAATTATTGGCGAGTCAAGCGTTAAGCATTCGCCATTTAGCATCCTTTCCTCCAAGTAGTCTTTTAGGTATTGGCATCCCTCCTCACTTAGGAAGGTGAAGTATTGATGTCTAGCCTTGCTAAGCTCAGGCCTAACAACAACCATGGTTGGTATCTGCTCAAATTCAACTGTGCTATCTTCAATCTTCATTTCGGGAAAATCCCTAACCCTTAAACCGTCCAAGCCCCTATAATTGCCAAGTGTCATTAGCCTCAAACCGCTATGAGCAACTAAAACGCATGCAGCCCTAGCCTTCTTATCGCCAGACAGAAAAATTCTTCTTAGTTCTTGTTGGGTTGGGACGCGTTCATCTCTAAGTGAAGGTGTATCCCTAACGCCTCTAATCTTAATTTTTCTTCTAATTTCTATCCCGTTATGGGCGAGCCAAGACTTAACAGCCTTCAAAGCAGACTCAATATAGCTTCCAGCCCTACCGGCTCGCTCTAAAGCCGAAACATAATCCAACAAAAGATTATATAGCTCATCCTCGCCAAG
>QMNG01000033.1 GCA_003647645.1 candidate division Kazan bacterium
GCGCGAGGTGCTCGGAGAGCTGGATTCGAAGCTGCGGTTCCGTGAGAACGCCGTTTTCGCCTGGATTCCCACCATCACCTCGGTTTCCCGGCAGGCCGCCTTTGCCGGCAAGCCGCCGATCTACTTCCCGACGAGTATCCATACCACAGACAAGGAGCCGGGCCTTTGGACGCAGTTCTGGGTAAACCAGGGGCTGACGCAGCACGAGGTAACTTACGCCAAGGGGTAAAGAACTTGAACCACGCGGTTTAGAGCTATTCTCCACCCGCTTCAAACCCACGACTTTCCCGACAATCTATAAATATCACTATATCAATGTGTTACAACATACCTGCAGTGAACCTACGACTTTTCAGATTTTTCGAGTCATTCTATCCTTTTATCATTTTGTGGGAGTCCCCTATTATCAAGCGAAAAAGCACCTTGTCAGCCCTAAGGTGTCTTCTTTACCTCCCCCAAGCGTGCCCCCGCTACAGGTGATAAAGAAGACCGACCAAGCCAATTTGACCGGTCTTCTGCCTTATTGGCTGATTTTAAGTGAAATCGTGCAAGGAATGCATACCCCGCTTCCTACAAAAGAAGACAATTGACCGAGAACCACCATATCGCAGAATTCTTCAGATTCCATCGAAAAAAGGGTGGCTCTCTCTTGACTCAATGGTAAAAGCGCCATATATTAGACAATTAGTTATATATCGTCTATTGTGTCTATGCAAGAGATGGGTGCGCGAGACCCCTTCCCTGCGGCTGCCGGAGTTGTCGAAGGGGGTGACGTCGATGTCCAGAGGCACGACGTCGCCGGACAGCTTCCTGACTACGTCGTCGAAGAGGTGGTCGGCTTTTTCGAGCCGGTCGCGCAGGGTTTCAGCCGAGGGGACGTGGGGCAGGCCGAGGGCTTTGCGCAGCAGCAGGTCTCCCTGCAACGGCTTGACGGCGTCACAGTCGGGTTTGCCGAGGAACAGCAGGGCGGTCATAGTGCCGAGCACTTCGCCGTGGCGCAGTTCGGGGTTGGGGCGGCGCAGGAGGTGGACTTTGTCAACCTCGTGTTTGAACTTGCAAGGTTGCATCAGGTCGCCGAGCAGCGCCAGCCCGCTGTGGCTGGAGAGTTCAACATTGGCTTGGGAAACGTGAAACTTGGTGTGGGATGGCAATTGCACCTCGCAGGTGAAGTTTGAAACACCCACAAGGTAACGTCAAAGAGCAAGCAGGGCAAGAGATTACAGACCTTTTACAGCTGAGGGGATTACGGATTCAGGTTTCGGTTACAAATACGAGGATTCCATAATGAATCAACCACAGAGCGTAAAAAGAGAGAATATCCTGCTTACAGCTCAACGGCTATTCTCTCGTTTCGGTCTTAGAAAAACGACCGTTGAGGAGATCATCCGTCTGACAAAGATCGCCAAAGGGACTTTCTACAAGTATTTCCCGGATAAAGAAGCTCTGTTCCTGGAGGTTGTAGAGAAGGAAAGCATCAGCTTGGTAACCGATATACGGGAAGCAGTATCTCAGGCGACTACTTCATTAGAGAAGATGAGAGCATATCTCCTGACCAAGGTGCGCATGATCACTGAGCTGGTGAATCTCTACCAGGTAACCCGAGAGACGGTCGATGAATACTGGCCCCGGATTGAAAGTATTCGGAAAAGGTATCTGGCTGAGGAACAGAAGATAGTTCTGGAAATACTAAGAAACGGTATAGCCAAGGGGGAATTAGAAGTGGATGCTCCGGAACTCACCGCCAATGCAATCGTTATCGCAGTGAAAGGTCTCGAATCCACCTGGATGCTTGAAGAAAGCCTGATGGAACTTGAGGAAGGCATCGATATCCTTATCAATGTATTATTCAAGGGGATATTTAAGGATTGATTATTTTTTTTTCGTTGAAATGACGATAAAACCTAAAACGTCTAAAAAGATAAGGAACAGCAGATGAAAAGACTGGCTGCTTGGATAATGCGATTCCGGCATCATCTATTAGTTGGGATAGTGCTGCCGACTATCTTTTTCGGTTACCAGCTAACTAAACTGAAAATTGACAGCGACATCCTGAACTATCTTCCACAGGACGACCCGGTAGTCGTGCTGTTTCGGGAGATAGGAGATAAATTTGGGGGGAACTCGCTCGCTATGGTCGCCTTGGAAACGGATGACGTGTTCAATCAACATACCTTGTCCAGAATAGATTCTATTACGACTCGATTTCAGGACCTTCCCGAAATCAGTCAGGTACTGAGTCTAACTGATATTCTCGATATTAAAAAGATTCCAGATGGGATTGAAGTTGGAAAATTGATACCAAGAGGACGTGTACCTGAAGATCGGCGAGAACTCAGAGAACTTCGCGAGTATTGCCTTTCAAAAGATATGTACAGAGGAAGCCTCGTTTCCGCTGACGGGCGCATCGCCCTGATCATTGCCAGGGTGCGTGAAGGGACAAGTAAAACCGAAGTAGCCTGCAAGATGAAGGATATTGTGAAATCTACGGAAGGCAAAGAGAAAATCTATTACGCCGGCATCCCCTTTCAGATGGTCTTTCTGACCGATATCATCACTAAAGATCTTATGCGACTGATTCCTCTCGTCAGCCTGCTGGTGGTTCTGGTACTCTACTTCAGTTTCCACAGCGTTCGTGGTGTGCTCCTGCCGCTGGGAACAGTGCTGATAAGTACAATCTGGATTATAGGTTTGATGAGTTCATTGGGCATTGACCTTACTATTGTCACAGCCTCGATCCCTATTCTTCTGATTGCAATCGGCAGCGCTTACGGAATTCATCTGCTCAGCGCCCATCTGGAAGGGAGAGAGCGTTATGATTCGAAAATCTATCATATTCAGCAAACATTAAAAAATATAGCGCTTCCCATCATCCTGACCGGTATAACGACCCTTGTCGGTTTCCTGTCTTTCCTATTCTCATATCTGACTATGACTCAGCAATTCGGAGTATTTGCCTCGTTGGGAGTGTTCTTTGCTATGGCGCTCTCGATAGTCTTTATTCCGGTTGTTCTCTCCTACCTTCCTGCAAAAATGAAGGTTAAGAGTAAAGAGGATATGGAAGAAGACTTGAGTACAAAGTTTATGAGTCTAATTGCAAACTTGGTTTTGTCACATGAGAGGTTAATCATCACGGGAGGTGTCTTAATAATAATTACCGCCCTCATTGCCATCCCCCGACTTCATAGAGAGGTCAATATGGTAGAATACTTCAAGCATGACACCGAGATTCGTCAAGCGGAAGATATGATGGAGAAGAGCTTTGGCGGGGCTATCCCTGTGCAGATTCTGGTGAGTGGCGACATCAAGGATCCTCTGGTTCTTAGGGCGATGTTCAAGTTTGAGAAATACTTGCGCAGCCTCCCCGATATAAACGACCCCCAGTCCGTAGCCGACCTGATTGCCGAGCTGAACGAGCAGATGAATGGGCGTCATACGATACCGGATACTCGTGAAGGTGTGGCTAATCTCTGGTTCTTTATCGAAGGCAACAAGGTAATGGATCAGTTGGTAGCGGATAACGACACGCGGGCTTTGATTCAGGCAAAGATCGGGACGGTCAATTCATCAAAGGTTATCGCAGTAGTGGACAGCATTGATCGGCACCTTGAAAAGGACGTTCCGCGAGGTTTATTCAGGTTGGAACTTGCATCCTTACCCGAATCAATTCAGCACGAGGTTCGGGAACAACGTATAGCCGAAGTCGCCCGGATGATCTCACTCGACGCCGGATATTACGGTGCTGGTCAAATGAATCCGAACAGAATTTTGTCTGTCATAAAGACGGTTGATTCCCCTGAAGTCAGGAGGCTTAACCATCTACAATCTGATGCTCTCAGTCAAGCCATCAAAACATATTTTCAGAGCGATGCAGCAGACCTCCCAGTTGATTCAGACCTTATAATCCGGGGTGTTATTGCAGGATTAGAACCCGTGTTTCTGACCTCATCACCGGATGAAGCCTCAATCCTCTCAGTGTTGCAACAGCAGATTCCGGAGTCGATATACGAGGATGATCCCGAAGCGTTAGAGTATGCAGCCTTTGCTTTGCGGGATCTCATCACCGATGGTCGCCGACAAGCTATCGTTGACGGCTTGACAGGCAAAATATTAGAGATCACACCGGATATGACGGAAACAGTATTATCGGCTTTTCGAAGGGATATTCAGGGAGATATCTGGACCCTCTTGGATGACTATGTGGGTTTGCCATCAGATCAGATCACTTCAGTAGTGGCTTCCGAGATTCACAGTAATGACCTGGTGAAACTCTCTACCCTGCAGACCGGGATGCCGATCATTTTCAGGAAGCTTGACCGGAGCGTTCTGAGAAGTCAGGCATTAAGTCTGATTGTAGCGATGACCTTAGTATTTCTGCTCCTCGCCTTCCGTTTCCGTTCCTTTACCGGAGGTTTGATCTCACTGGCTCCCATCACCGGCACTATTCTCTGCAACTTCATTCTGATGTCGATTCTGGGCATACCTTTGGATGTCGTGAGCATATTGATCGGGAGTGTGGCTGTGGGAATCGGGATAGACTATACCATCCATTTCTTGACCAGGTTTCAGAAGGAGTTTCAGACGGGAAAATCCGAACAAGAAGCATTACGGGAAACACTTCAAACAACAGGCAAAGCTATCATCATCAATGCGGCTTCTGTAATGATGGGATTCTTAGTCCTGATGCTTGGAAATATTGTCCCTATGCAGAGATTCGGCTATTTAACAGCTATTACAATGGTCACCAGCGCCCTCGGCGCAATCACGGTATTACCTGCGCTTATACTTGTGACCAGAGCCCGGTTCATCGGCGAATTCGATCGGGTGGCTGAGGGAATACGACAGCAGATTAATGGATTGAAGAACTTCGCGAGCAGGAAACTTTGATTCGAACAACGAGGGAAAGTCATTGGAAAGTATCGTGAAGATAGTACCTGTAAGAACAAATGAAGACCGTAAGGCTTTCGTGGAACTCCCATTTCAGATTTATTGCAACGATCCTAATTGGGTTCCTCCGTTGCGAAGAGAGGTGGAAAAGATATTCCATCGCGCCAGCAACCCGTTTCTGGAG
Source organism: candidate division Kazan bacterium (assembly GCA_003647645.1). Classification (GTDB taxonomy): domain Bacteria; phylum Patescibacteriota; class Kazan-3B-28; order Kazan-3B-28; family Kazan-3B-28; genus B79-G16. The sequence goes on from QMNG01000033.1 coordinate 5,069, forward strand.
CACGCGGAAATTGAACGATTCCTGTGTGTGGACGGCTCTCGGGTTACAGGAAGGATCGCGGGGATAGTGGATGATAACTACATTCAGTTCCATAACGAAAAGATAGCCTTTTTTGGGTTTTTTGAATCGGTTAATGATGTTGAAACCGCATATCAATTGACTGAAACTGTAAAAGAATGGGCTAAAGATAGAGGATTAACTCGGCTGCGCGGACCTCTGAATCCTTCAATGAATGCAGAATGTGCTTTTCTGCTGGAAGGATTCGATTCTCCGCCGGTAATTATGATGCCCTATAATCCCCCATATTACCTGGAATTGATGGAAGCGGTCGGGTTTCACAAGGTAAAGGATTTATACGCTTTTCATAAAGACAGTGTAAAAGGTATCCCTGTCCGGATGGAACGACTTATTAAGCTGATTCGTCGACGTACTGGAGTAACGATACGTCATATTGACATGAAGAAGATTAATGACGAAATTCGGGTTATCAAGAAAATATACAATGAAGCTTGGGAACGGAATTGGGGGTTCGTTCCGATGACGGACGCGGAAATGGATGAGATGGTCAAGTTTATGAAACCGCTGGCTGTTCCGGATCTTGTTCTTTTCGCGGAAATCAATGGCAAGCCTGTAGGTGTCAGCATCACCATTCCCGATTACAACCAGGTGCTGAAGCGACTGAATGGAAGGCTCGGTGTGGGTGGGTTGGCTAAGTTCGCTTATTATCGGAGAAAAATCACCGGATTGCGTGCATTTGTATTTGGCGTACTCAAAGAATATCGCCGGGCTGGTCTGCATGCTGTGTTGTATTACGAAACAGAAAAAGCTGGTGTTCGTCTTGGTTTCAAGAGTTGTGAGCTTTCCTGGAACCTCGAAGACAATCACGAGATCAACAGCTTTGACTCTGCTCTTGGAGGGAAGATTTACACCCCGATTCTGTGTTAACTGGTTTGACATTTATTAATACGTATATTTGATGATCATTTTTTCAGATTTTGTCGAAAATGGTGATTTGTGGGTGATTAATGCTGCTTTTCAGGCACACTTTA
>QMNG01000034.1 GCA_003647645.1 candidate division Kazan bacterium
ATAATCTTGACAAAATTTTATATTTGATATAGGGTAAAGTTAAGTTTAAGTTAAATAAAGTAATAATTTCAAAATCTATTAAAAAAGCCAATAATGGCTGAATTTATAGGGTTTTGCAATTGTTCTAATTAAAAAACTATAAGTAAAAAAACATTAAGAAAATCCATTGCTGGATTTATGGTTCTAACTATTTTCTCCGGATTATTAAATCCAGCGTCATTAAGTTTTGCGGCGGATAAGTCCGTAATTGTAAATGATGATTTAACGCGGAAAAAAGTAAATTTAGAACAACCGCGTTTTTATAATGGAGAAAAAACAAAAGAATTTAGCGCGGATGAAAGTTTGAAAAAATCGGCAGAGGTGAAACAGCCAGAAAAGCAAAATTATGTGGAGGGGGAAGTTTTGGTAAAATTCAAAGAGCAAAAGATAGATTTAGAGCAATCGGTTGGTCGGACAAAAGCAAGGCAGTTTGCGGTTAGTAAGAATTTGGATAAAAAAGAGGATGTTAGAAAAAGCAATATCTCGGTTTTGAAAATTAAGGATTCAAAAACGGTTGAGGAAAAAATAGCTGAATTGAAAAATGATTCAAGGGTGGAATATGTCCAGCCGAATTTTTTATATTATCCTTTGGCGATTGATACGAATGATACTTATGGGGGGTTGCTTTGGGGGTTAGATAATACGGGACAGAATGTCAACGGAGTTTCTGGAATTGATGATGCGGACATAGACGCGCCGGAAGCGTGGGAAATGTTAGACGGAAGCGAAGATGATGTTATCGTAGCGGTGATTGACGATGGTGTTGCTTATAATCATCCTGATTTAATTGATAATATGTGGGATGGAACAAATTGTAGCGGTTCAGATAAAAATGGCAATCCATTGTCGGGAAATTGTTTGCATGGATATGATTATGAGGACAACGATTTAGATCCATTGCCAACCAGCGGCTCTCACGGCACGCATATTGCGGGAACGATTGGGGCGGTGAAAAATAACGGAATGGGAATTATTGGAGTTGCTCCGAATGTTAAAATAATGGCTTTGAAAGTTGATTATAGTACTTCGCAGATTGTTAAAAGTATAGATTTTGCTGAGCAAAATGGTGCGAAAGTAATAAATGCCAGTTGGGGATGTTATGGTTCTGGTCAGGGTGGCACTCATGCAGTTTGCGGAGGAGATCATGATTATCGCGATCAAGCAATGATAAACGCTATTGAATCATTTTCCGGCTTGTTTATAGTTGCGGCGGGTAATGGGGATGGAGATACCGACGAGGATGGTGACGATCATGACAACGGACAGACACTTCATTTTTATCCATGCGATCACACTTCTGATAATATTATTTGTGTTGCCGCTACAGATTCAGATGACAATTTAGCGGACTTTTCAGATTATGGAGTTAATTCTGTTGATGTTGGCGCGCCTGGGGTGAATATTTATAGCACTGTTGCAGACACAACTCTTTTTTCGGAAGATTTTGAATCATATCAAGAAGGTAGTTTTGGTAACTTTATACCGGGAGGCAATACAACTAATTGGTGGGGTGTAGGCCATGATGGTTATTCGCAGGTAATTTATACTGATTATTTAACTTATTTAACACAAATTTCATATGAACCAAATGCCTTTACTTATATAGAAAAACCTATAGATCTTAGTTCTCCTAACATTGTTAATGCAACATTGAGTTTTAATATATGGTGTGATACACCCTCTAGTGCCACTTATGACGATTATGTTTATACTGATTATTTTTCAAATGGTGATTGGCATGCATCAAAAATTTATGATGAAGATAGAATTATTTTTGATGGAGGTTCAGAGTGGGTAGATCATGGTTTTATTGGGCATTATAAAAAATATACTGAAGACATTTCTAATTATTTAACAAGTGATTTTAAATTTAGTTTTAATTGGGTGACGGATTCTACTTGGGATAATAATTTTGGTTGCACAATTGACGATATAAAAATTACAAAATACACCGACGGCTCTGATGGAAACTATAATTATGCGAGCGGTACTTCAATGGCAGTTCCGCATGTCGCGGGACTGGCAGCTTTGATTTGGGGATATAAGCCGGAGCTTTCTTATTCTGATGTTAAAAATGTGATTTTAGCTACTGGGGATAGTTTAGATTCCCTTGCTGGTAGAACTACAACCGGAAAAAGAATTAACGCTCACAAAGCGCTTTTATCTTTGACAGATACGACTCCGCCAATCCGTGATAATGGCTTGCCAACTGGTGAATTATCATCAGGCACAACCGAAACTGTAATTTCTTTAGAAACAGATGAAAACGCTATTTGCAGATATTCTGAAACAGCAGATACCGCCTATTCTGAAATGTCAAATACATTTTCAACTACGGGAAAAATGGTTCATTCAACAACCGTTACAGGATTATCAGACGGACAAAGTTATACCTATTATGTCCGGTGTGAAGATGAAACAGGAAATTCTAACACTGATGATTTTGAAATTAGTTTTAGCGTAGCGGAGGCAATAAATACTCCGCCAGTAATGCAGTCTGTGATCTTAAATCCAAACCCCGCATATACAAATACCAATCTTACTGCAACAGCAGTTGCTTCCGATAGCGATGGCGACACGGTTACTTTTTCTTATCAATGGAAAAAAAGCATTGCAGTAGATTATGAATTTGAAGATATAATAGGCGAGACCGATCCGACATTATCAAGCGATAATTTTGTCAAAGGCAATATAATAAAAGTTGAAGTTACTCCAAGTGATGGAACAGACGACGGCGATCCGATGGAATCAGATCCGATAACAATTTCAAATTCAATTCCAACCCAGCCGACCGTTTCCATTGAGCCAAATCCGGCTTACGCGAATAACGATTTAACTTGTAATGCGTTTGGTTCAAGTGATGATGATGGCGATTCATTAAGTTATTTATATAAATGGTATAAAGATGGTGTTATTCAAGAAGATTATACTTCAACCACAATTGATTCATCTCTAACTGCAACAGGCGAAGTTTGGAAATGTGTAGTTGTCGCGAATGACGGCGAAGCACAAGGTCCTGCTGGCGAAGATTCTGTTACCATATTAGAAACTCCGGACGAAGTCTCACCGATTATAACCGAAGTAACTCCAATCCCAACTCCAACCAATGATAACACTCCAAATTATACATTTCATTCAACCAAAGCAGGAACGATTACTTACGATGGCGGATGTGTTAGTGATACTGTTGATGCAGTTGAAGGCGATAATACAATTACATTTAATAAATTAGATGATGGGGTTTATGGCGGATGCGAGATTACAGTAACTGATGCTGATAATAATACAAGCGTTCCTTTGGTTATAACTACATTTATAGTAGACACAACTCCGCCAGTGATTACTTTAATCGGCGACGATCCGGTTGAACTTTTTGTAGGCGATGATTATACAGAATACGGAGCTACCGCTGAAGATATTATTGATGGAGATATTTCAGAGGAAATAGTAATTGACGATAGTGATGTTGATACATCTGCAGCGGGAATTTATGAAGTAACTTACAATGTTTCTGATGCGGCTGGCAATCAAGCGGATGAAGTAATAAGAATTGTTAATATTTTAGAGGAACCGATGCCAACATATTATGCTACCGTAATTAAACTTTCAGATAGTAAAGGAAATACCGAATTACAGTCTGAATATAATAATGGTAATCATACTTGGCCCTCTCCTTATCCAGTTCTAAAAGTCGGAGAGACTATTACGATAGAAGTAAATGTTGATAATATGGTTGCTGATCCAGTGCTATATGAATTTGTTGGTACAGGGTTTCCAAATATTTGGCAAGCAGACAATAATGTTACTATAACTATCGATGAAGATATTTTTAATTTAGAAACAATACATCTCAGAGTATTTATAAAAAATTCTGATAATCAATACAGAGCACCGAATTATGATGATATGATTCAGGTATTTTACAAAAAGGAGGCGATTACCTCACCGATTATAACCGAAGTAACTCCAATCCCAACTCCAACCAATGATAACACTCCAAATTATACATTTCATTCAACCAAAGCAGGAACGATTACTTATAGCGGCGGATGTTCAAGTAATGATATAACAGCGGTTGAGGGAAATAACACAATTACATTTAACGCATTAGCTGATGGAGTTTACGGCGGATGTCAAATTACAGTAACAGATACTAGCGATAATACAAGCGAGCCTTTAATTGTAAATACATTTACTATTGACACAGTCGCGCCTGTAGTAGTGATCACTTCACCAGGAGACGGATTAATAACTAATCAAAATTCCATTACATTAAACTGGACAGTTGACGGAGAAAAATTTTCTGAAGAAATAACTTTGATGGAAGGAGAAAATGTTTTGACTAAAGAAGTGACTGATGAAGCGGGCAATGTTGGCAGTGATTCTATTACGGTAATATTAGATACCACTCCGCCAGTTCGCAGCGATGGTTTGCCGACAGGTGCGTTGCCGGCGGGAACCACTCAAGCAACTTTATCTTTAACCACCGATGAAGACGCAACTTGCCGTTATGCTGTTGATGCTGATACAGAATATAGTGAAATGACAGGGATTTTTGGCACCACTGGAGAAAAAGATCATTCAACTTTAATTACTGGTTTAGCAGATGGCAATAGTTATACTTATTATGTTAGATGTCAAGACAGGTTAGGAAATACCAATGGTAACGATTATGCAATTTCATTTTCAGTAGATTTTCCTCCAGCATCTAGTAGCGGAGGTGGTGGGGGATATAGTCCTCCGACAAATATTTCATCTTTCAATAAACCGCTTACAATTTCATACAACCAGAAAGGAACTTTGACTCAAGACTTAAATGATGAAAATAAAGTCAAAGTGGAAGTTCCAAAAGGAAGCGTAAAGTCCACAACAACATTCACAGTAAACGAAGGAAGTTTAAAAGAAGGCGATGTTCCGAAAGATAAAATAGGTGCGTTTCTATTTAATGGATTGGTATTTAACATTGAAGCAGTTGACGCAGGTGGTAATACTGTCAGAGAATTTTTGGAAGATTTGACAATCACGCTTACCGTTCCGGATTTACCGGATGACACATCTACTCTGGAACTTTATTATTATGACGACGAAAAAGAAGAATGGATAATAATCACCGGCGTTGAGTTTGGCAAAAATACAATTACATTCAAAGTAAATCATCTCACGCGGTTTGCTCTTTTTGAAATAAACGCGGTAAAAGAGGGCGAAGTTAAAGGTATAGCTGACGTAGATATCATAGACGGCGACATTATCCAGTGTGAAACATCCGACAATCCTTTCGCGGTCTATATTGTCAAAATCGTGGGAGACACCAAATACATTAGGCACATTGTTTCCGTGGAGATCTTCAACCACTACGGCCATCTTAAATGGGAGAATCTAAAGCAGGTGGATTCTTTGGATAATTACTCGTTATCGAGCTGGGTTAGAGTAAACACCGGGTCTAACGGAACCGCGGCTCCCACTGATAGAGTTTACGAAATTAACGGCGATCAAACTAAACATTGGGTTAATATGACCGCCGAGCAATTCCTATCTCACGGCGGTTCAGAAACGGCAATCTACAGTGTTAACCAAGAAGAACTGGATCTCTACGTCGTCGGTCCTGATGTGATGATGTTATAGACAAAAGAAACAGACCATAATAAAAAACAGATTTCAAGAACTGTTTTTTATTTGGAAAAATATAGTGTGTCGTCGTCTATATATTATCCTGTCCATGATGAGATACATGGGTAACACCTTGCTATTAGTGTTATTAGCAACTGACAGGCACATAGCTAACTCTTTGTCTAATTTCAGTTTATTATTTGTTAAATCTTTTAGCAAACTCTTTAATAATTCTAAAACCTCTATTTTTATTATTTTGGCTTTGTTTGTTTGTTTTTTGTCATTATGAAGGGTTTTATCATTTTCCATAATTTCTCATCATTTATCAGTAAAAACTTTAATAGAAATAATTTTTGATTTTTGTTTAATTTCTGCCATTCTGATATATTTTCCAAAGTGTTACCTATG
>QMNG01000035.1 GCA_003647645.1 candidate division Kazan bacterium
AACCTCATCGCTGGAAACCTTCCAACTAAGCTCAATATCATTTTAAGCAAAAAAGTATTTAAAGGTTACCACAATACCTCCACCCATCACAGATGGGTGGTCTCCTTGCGGTGGTGATTATGAGGCATTGAATATCCGCAGTTCGGACATACGCATTTGGAGGCTCCTCCTACTCTTTGGCGAGGACCGCCAACACCCCTGCCTCTTCCCAATCTCGGCATAATACCGATTTTTTTATTTATTTTTAGTTATAATAAAATTAAAATGATGAAAAAAACAAAAGATGAAGAAACCAGAATAATTGCGGCCCTTATAGGTGGTGGAATATTAGGTGCTGCCATTGGAGGAACTGTGTGGGCAATTATTGGTGCCTTAATAGGGGTCATAATTGCCGAAATGAAGAATAAAGAGGAAAGAAAAGAAATTAAAAAATCCAAATAAAACCGTTGAAGTGAGTTTACACTGTAAACCAACCTTTTGTCACCATCGGTTAGAATAGTTTGGTTTACAGTGTAAACTACAAAAAAATATCAGGTGGTAAAGAAATAAGGACGCCAAAACCTTAAAATTTTAAGGTTTTTCGACGGTTTTTTTCTACCACCTCTACCACTATGACCACCGCCAATATTTTTTGTTACATACAGAAAATTTTTTCCCGAATTGCCTTGGTGGTATAGGTGGTATTAGTGGTATTATTATTTATTAGGTGGTAAAGGTGGTAATGGTGGTAATAATATATAATAAAATAAATAATTCTCAACATTCAAAAATATATTTTTAAATATATTTTTTTCGTATTCGAAATCAATATAAAGGTGTGTATACATAACATATACATGGGAAGAAAACCTGTGCAATTGCCTCCGCACGTTCACCAGGAATTAACAGAAATAAAAAAAGAAATCGATGCTCAGTATGGTTTCGGTATATCCTATTGGGAGGCTATTTCCTACCTAATCCGATTCTACAAACAACATTCCAAAAAGCCAAACCAAAACCAACATGGAAGCACTAAATAGATTCTTCGGGCAAATATTTAAATACAAACCGAAAAATGGAGTCATAGAATTGCGTGTCAGAATGGAAAACCGTAAAACAATCTGTATGCATTTCCAATCAACAGATTCTCTCATCGAAACTCTGCAGGAAATCAAGGATACTTATGAGCAGTTCCATTCCGATTTTTGGTATACTCCGAATGTAATTAACATATCAATTGAAGAAAAAAAATGTTGTAAGAATGAAGATATCATCGGCAGCAATGTTCTCTTTTGCGACATCGATTTTCCGCAGTATCCGATTCCGCCTGTAGATGAAATCCTTCAGAAATTACCAATCAAACCATCGATAGTTGTTTTCAGCGGGCAGAAGGGATACCACTGCTATTGGATCCTAAACAAATTTATAGATGTTGAGAAATGGAAGCAATTGCAATCAGGTTGGATTGCATATCTCAGAACCATAATTCCGAATATAGATCCTGTCGTCAAGAATCCGGCTCGGGTTATGAGAGCCCCCGGTTGCAAACATCCAAAAAGCGGAAAAGAATGCGTTGTCATTCGAGAATTCAACATTGAATATCCGCCAGAAGATTTTGAAAAATACCAAGATTATGGCAAGGAAAGAATTATTCTGCAGGAAGGAAATATTCCAGAAGACAAAATAGACACCATCGGAGTAAGATTGGGAGAATTATTGCGTTCCGTTTGGGTAGTAGGATATCGGCATTATCTCAGCTTATATCTATCAGGTTTGCTTCGAAAAAAGGGATATTCTCTCGACCAGACGAAGAAAATTATTGAAAAAGTTTGTAGTATCAATAATGACGAAGAAGTCAATGATAGATTGAGAACAGTCGAAGATTCATTCAAAAAACAGGAAGAAGAAATTACAGGTTTTTCGGGTTTGGAAGACATTATAAGAAAAATTCTAACGGAAAAGCAGTATTCCGAAAGAGAAATTGATATAAAGGTTGCAGAAATTTTGGAGGCATTACAAAAAAACATCGGCTATTTCAAAGAAAAAACAGTGATGACGAGAATATCTACAACCGAATATTTTGTTAACTCCCCTGTCTTCGGAATTTACAAAAGGGTTTTAAAAAAAGATGGTGAGCATTGGGTAAATGTTCATGCAGGCCATCTTTCGGAAGTAATTATCATCAGAAATCCGAATTTGAGAACAGAGGAATATATAGTAACTATGAACATAAACAAAAACATAGTTGAGTTGCAGGGAAATGTAAAGGACATTGTAGAGCTGTTAAGACAGCGATCGGGTATTAAAAGCTTAAGACATCTCGAAAATGCAATATCTTCTCTGATAAATGAATTTGAAAACAGAGGATACGCAAAAATAGAAATAAGGCCAATTTCAGGTTTCGGTTTTTATCTGGATGAAGATGGTAATATTCAGAGTTGCAATGTTTATGAAGAACTAAGTTTAAATGAAAATACATCCATTGAGGACTTAAAAAATGGCTTGCATACGATGGTGAAACTGATTGAAACATATTGCAATAGAGGTAATTTGAAAGAAAAAGTTTGGAATGCGATTTATTATCACATAATAGCGCCTTTTGCTTTTGTTAGAAAACAGAACAAGAAAATCTGTCCTATTTTGACAATCGTAGGACCTTCAGGAACGGCAAAAACTTTCGCAAATGAATTGGGAGGAAGAATCTGGAACGCATATTTCCATCCAGATTGCAACATTTCAGGAACTACTATCAGTTATCCTGCGAGATTGGGTTATGCAATGTTGAAATCTACATTTCCTATTTATGCGGAAGAAGGGGGTAAATTTTTATACAAACTTCAGAATCCTGAAGATGAGTTGAGCGAGATGATTAAACTAATCGCTGAAAATATTTTAGATGCCCGTTCTCACGCTAAAAAGAAATTTCCGCCACAAAGGACTATTATAGTCACCGCAAATTATGACCTTCCGAAAATTGCCGACTCTCTTCGGTACAGGATATATTATATAAAAACAGATCCTGAAGAAAGACATTCCGTTGAAGAAAGACAAAAAATTAACAAAATGATGAAAGAACTCGGCAAAGATTTGATGAATATTGGCTCGTTTATTACTGCCAATTGTAATGATTTTAAAGAGTATCTTTTTGAAGAAGAGATGATTGTCGGGGGTTATAAGATATTGAAAAAATTATTTGAAATTGCGGGATACAACTACGAACTACCTTTGCCAAGTGTAAGCTATTTTGAAGAAGATTTGGAGGAAAGAATGAGTGACTGGGAAATGTGCCTTCACTCAATAAGGAAAGATCTGTTGGATATGATGAGAGAAAGCGGGATAAAAGTCACTTCGAATTTTTCTTCAGTATTTTTGGATTTAATAGGAAAAGGTTTAACATTACCATATTTATACATCGGTAAAAACAAAGAATTTGTTTTAATTTCTCAAGATGTATTGAAAAGCGTGAGAAGGCACTTCGGTTATACCATCGAAATTGGGAGCTTAAAAGATATTGCAATTTCAAATCATTTTTTATATGACTCAAGAAAAGTTCCAGATAGTTCTGGAAATTACATCTCAAAAAAGGGAATTATCCTTGATTTTGATTTTTTCTTAAAACTGCTGGATAGAGAAATTGTTGAAAAAGATTCCGAAAAGAAAAAATTATCTCGAGAAGAATTGGCTATTGCAGTCAGAAATGTTTTGGAACTTCTCGGAGAAGGCGACTTCGAAGATATCAAGAATAAGCTATCGGAAATATGCGAAAAACAAAATACTTATTTTGAAGAGAAGGATTTGCTAATAGTGATAGATTCCCTAATGAAAGAGTGTGTTATTTTTCAACCGAAATCGGGTATTTATAAGTTAGTATGAAAGCGTATTGTCATCGGTGCGAAAAAGAAGTTGAAGTGAAGATTGAAAAAACAGAGAAAGGCCCTCACTACGCAAAAATTGTATGTAACGAATGCGGAAATTTTATAAAATGGTTGCCGAAGCCAGAAAATATGAAAATAAAACGGATTTATTCGAGAAATAAAAATCTGATTAAAAGAATTTGCGAAGAAAAAGGATATAAAGAGCCGTTCTGTTTCTTTTGCGGTAGGAAAAAAGAAGAACTTCCACCAGGAACTTTTTTAACTATCGATCATATCTTGCCTCTGAAAGATGGCGGAAAAGACTCTTTAGAAAATATGCAGATTTTATGTTCCATGTGCCATTCTTTGAAAAATTTGCTATCTGTTTATGTAAAGGAACATTATGGAAAATCAGCACAAGAGAAAAAATAGTGTTTTCTATCTTTGGCTTTCGCAACAAAAGATTAGTTTACACTGTAAACTTCCGAAACCTTTTTAAAGTTTTGTGGCACATTTATATTATAGATAATGGAAAACAAAGATCCTGATAGGTTAGTTGTATATCAAAGAGAACAAGAGCATGATAGAAAATAATGAAGAAGGAGAATGGCCCGAGCCTAAGTGGATTGTATATACATCTAAATGGAATATGTCAAGACTTGCTATAAAAATAGCGGATAGATACAGCCAATTACTTGCCCGACGAGGATATAAGGATAAAAAAATATTCTTGAAAGCTTTTTGTGAACTTCTTTCAGAAAAGATCGGTAGGAGAGGAGGGCTTCCTATGATCTTAGAGACGGACTCAGCAGAAGGTAATCCCTTCTATTCTATTTCCATAATGTTTGGTGTGGAGGAAAAAAGAAAAGGTATTAATGTATTTTATACTTTAAGTGTAAAAATATTATATAAAGGAGAATTAGTATATCAAAAGAAATTTTTTTTCCATGTAGGTGCAGACGATAAGATCCATGGGCCACTTAAAGAGACTTTTGAAGAAGGTGTATGGACAAAAGATATTAAAAAAGAATATGACTTTATTTCAGATTTAATAGAAGACTGCGCTTCTACAATCAATGAGTTAATGAGTAGAAATGCATTTCGTAGATATGTAATTGAAAGATCGCCTTTCTGTGTAAATATAAAAATGAATCCTACCTTCTATGCATTTCAAAAAGAGTCAAAGCATAACAGAAACTAAATCGATTAAAGAATATAACCTTGAGATAAGTATCCTCTACCCATACTATACCATATGTTATGATATATATATCATACCACAGAAAAATATATATATGAGAAAAAGCATTATTTTTTTAAGGCAAATGAAGCCTTGATAACATGACAGGCGGAGCCGATTGTTTTAAAAGTGAGGTGAGCATGAAAGAGGAGATTAAAGAGGGGGTTAATACGCTAGTGCTTATTATAGAGGAGAAAGTAGGCCTTGTAGAAAGAACTTACAGAGATCTATGGAACGCTGTTAAAGAGGAGAATTTAGAAGATGCGGCCTCGTTTGCGAGAGCGATAGAGAGTACAGCAGAAATGTTGGCAAAGTGTGCTCGCACTTTGAGCACTTTTTTAGAGCTTAAGCATGGCAAAAAAGATAGTTAGGCTGGTGCGTTACGACAATATATATGCTTTATGGCATAAAGATATCGAGATTAGCGGAGATCCTATAATAGTGCCATTCCCTGCGACACAACCAAAACAAATAAGTTTCGTAGCGATTTTTGAGGTTCGAGAGATGGAAGAAGAATGTTGGTGAAAATGACCGAAGTTAAAGAAATAATCTCCGCACTTGTATGGTTCTTAATATTTTTCGTAATCCTACCAGTGCTAATCATTTACTACTCCCAGGATTGCAAAACAGCGATTGCAATAGCATATTTCGGTATCCTACTGGTCTTACTTAATGTAAGCTGGGATATATATAAAGCGGTTAGAAAATGACCAAGATAAAGAAGGTTCAGGTATGGGCTTACCAATGGAAGTGCCCGGAGTGCGGAAAGGAAATAGTATCTCTATCCAAAACCCAGCTGCAATCCCTTGTAAAATCCCACCTTATCAAACATGAACGAAAATAAAACCGAGCCGGT
>QMNG01000036.1 GCA_003647645.1 candidate division Kazan bacterium
GTTCACGATGCGCAGACCCTGACCATCCTCCAGCCCGGGGATTCTATATCCCTGGATGACTGCCCGGACATAATCAAGCTAGCCGTCCTGCCCAGCGTAGCAGGCCAGATGAAGGTGTCCACGCGTGTCGTGGCGAGTTATGCGCACAGCTGCTGCGAGCAGACCGCCACGAAGATCGCTGCAAATGCCCTGGCCTACATGGGCGGGGACGGTGATGAGAAGCGTGATGCAGAAGCCGCTGTCATAGCAGGCATAAGGCGCGAGGAGAGCATGTTCTCCAGCGGCTACGGGTTCAGGATGTATCCCGAGTACAACGAGGTGAACGACATGTGGTCCTCGTTGACTGCCCGGCGCCTGTTGTCGTGCCTGCCCGCCCTCAGAGACTGCGGAAACGCAAGCAGTGACCTGAGGGAAGCCTGCAAGAGGGGCATCAAGATGGCACAGGAGGCCGCGAGCATTCACGGCATCAGGCCCGATGCCATCAGCTCGTGCCATGATGCCTACATTGCGGTCTCTGAAGGCAAGCGCCTCGACGAGGCATGCAACTTCGTCAGAGGCAAGCTGGAGCCTGAAAGCGGGAACCGCATGTGCGTAAAGGCGGGTGGCAGGGTGGATATGCGGGCAGAGACCGCGTTCGCAGCTGCCACCCTGCTTCTGGCCGGCAGGGACATGAGCACTGCAATATGTGCAGCCAACTGGGTCACCGAGCAGATGAACGGTGACGGGTCCCTGCACTCCACTGTCGACTCCTTCGCCCTGATAGCCCTGCTGGGTGCCATGTCGAAGCGTGGCGTGGCGTGCGCAGGTGAATCGGGGAGCAGGGTCATCGTAAACCATGAAGAGATGAGCGTGTCCGATGCCATAAAGGCAGCGGACATCCAATCCGTCGGGTTGCCCGCCGATTCGGAGGGTGTACTGGCCATCCAGGTTATCCGAAGGCGTGAGGAAAACTGGGACCAGTTCCTCAACGGTGCCAGGGTCACGGCAGGCTTCAAAAGGAACGGGGAATGGGTAAATAGCCTGAATCCGGGCGAGGAGCTTGACCTTGTGATGCGCATTGAAGACGGCTACAGGGTTGGAGACCTGTGTCACATCTGCCTGCCCCCGTCGCTGAGCTTCGTATTCGGCGGCGGGCAAGTCAAGGTGATGGCGTTCGACCCGGAAGGGAAGGACGAGATCGCCGTTCCTGTAGCAGTGACTTCCTCCATGCGGGGCACGCAGCATTGGGCAGTGTGCCTGCGCAACATGTTCGAGGAGGAACGCGGAGGCAACCCCGGGCTGCAGGAGGTTTCCGTGAATTAACCGCAGCCATATGGGCCACGGACCAGAAAGGGGCGCTTATGCAGAAAACTTGTGATATAACCGTGAATGAGTCTTCCTTTTGAAGGGAGGTGATCCAGCATCTTGGAAGGGCGGCTCGTACAGCGCCCTTCTCATTGTTTTGTCAATTAAAAGGGATATAAACAAAAAATCATACCTTACCAGAAGGCTCGCCGTCCTCCATGATGAGCTTGCCATTGATGTAAAGGTTCCCTTGCTTCCCCTTCATCACCTTTATCATGTCCAGGTGGCTGGAAGCCTTGTTCTTGCCATGGTATGCTCCCGTGTTGTTGCCTATTGCTATGTGAACCGTGCCGTATATCTTCTCGTCAACTATTATCGTGCCTATGAATTTGGCTGCCTTGTTGGTCCCTATCCCGAGCTCTGCTATCCTGTCCTTCTCGCCCGTATTGGAGTCTAGGAACTTCTTGAAGAGCTCGTTGCCTTTCCTGTCCTTGGCTTCGTACTTGGATACCTTCCCATCCTTGAACGTTATCCACAAGCCACCCTTTACCAATCCGAGACCGGGGAGGTTCACGTAATCGAAGAATATCCTGCCGTTGGCCGAATCCTCTATGGGCGCCACGAACGCCTCGCCGTCAGGCACGTTGAGCCCGACGTCGCCCTTCCTCATGTCCTCGTCGTCTATTATGCCGTCGGCCACCAATACAGGCCTGCCCTTTATAGAGAACTGGAGGTCTGTACCGTCGTTTGCCACTATCTTTATGTCACTGCCCGACTTCAGGGCATCGGCATAATACTTGCACAGCTTCTGGGTATCCTTCTTGTACGTCTGCTTGATGCTGTCTATGTATACCTTCTCATATGTCTTCTCAGGGACGATGTAATCCTTCTTTTTTGTCATCTTGACAGGGAATCCAAGAAGGCACCATCTGGTTTTGTTCCTGTCCATTATCTCGAAGAGCTTCTGTCCGGACGGAGCACCAAGAAGCAGCTTCTTCTCCAGCCCCCTGGACCATTCCCTGTCCTGCTTGTCGCCTATGCTTATAGTGGCATCTATGTTTTCAGCCCTCGCTACTGCGAATTGCGGCAGCTCTGTTATGGTGTCATCAGGCACAATGCTATAGTAGAGCCTGCTGTCAGCGTCGTTCCCGCTCTTCACAGAGACATGGACTCCACGCTTCCAGCACTCGTTGCGTATAGCCATTGCTATCTTCTTTGTCCTCTCGTCAGTGTTGACGTAGGATATGCCCAGCACCTCGCCAACTTCTGGCTTGGCCCTGAGCCTGCCGTTCGGTGCTTTGTAGACCAGCGGGCCATACTTCAGGTCCATGAGCTGCCTGACTATGGACTGCTGCCTCTTGTTGAAATCATCAAGTTTGAACTGCTTCTTCTTCAGTATCTGCCCAACTATGCCCTTGCCGAATTCCTTCTCGGCAAGCTTTATGCCAGGGTTGGGCTTCCTGCCCATCCTCATGGCATCGCAAATGTCCTTCCCAAGCTTCTCGTAATCCATCCCAGACATGATATCAGATATAGAATATTGTGGTAGCTTGAATAAAAGCGTATCACATCCGAACCTTTTTTAATAGGGTAGCCAATACTGGCTTATGGGCAAGGTATTAGTGAGCAGCTACGACGTCATAGGGGACATAGCCATAGTGGAGGTCCCTGAAGGCATGGAAGGGAAGAAGAAAGAGATAGCCATGTCAATAATGGATGCGCAAAAGCACATAAAGACCGTCATGGAAAAGAAGAGCAACAGGCATGGTGAGTTCAGGCTCAGGGATATGGAGCCGATAATGGGGACAGAGACCGTGACAGATCACAAAGAGAATGATTGTGTGTTCAGGCTGGACGTCACGGAGGCGTATTTCTCCCCGCGCGAGGGCACTGAGAGGGTGAGGGTAGCAAACCAGGTGAAGCCGGGCGAGACCGTTCTTGTCATGTTCGCGGGCGTGGGGCCGTTCTCTGTCGTGATAGGGAAGAAGCAGCCCAGGGTGAGGAAGGTTTACTCGGTCGAGATAAACCCGGACGCCGTCAAGTGGATGGAGGAGAATATCAGGCTGAACCGCCTGAAATACGTGGTCGAACCCATGCTAGGCGATGCCAGGGAGGAATGCAAGAAGCTTTACGGAAAGTGTGACAGGGTGGTAATGCCCCTGCCAAAGGAGGGGAGGAACTTCCTGGAGACCGCCATAAGGTGCCTGAAGCCCAAGGGCATAGTGCACTTCTACTACGTTGGCCCCGAGGAGAACATGTTCAAGATAGGCAATGACGTCATAAGGATGGAGTGCAAGAAGCTTGGCAGGAAGTGCCGCATACTGAAGCAGCAGAAGGTCCTGCCGTACGGTCCCAGGATGTTCAAGGTCTGCATCGACTTCGAGGTTGAATAGCTGCAAGGCATTTGCATGTGCGTAATGAGATGGAAAATGAATAGGGCCGCGATGAAAACCGTTTTCGTACTGGTTTTGGTAGTTCTGGTTGCAGGCTGCGTAACAGAAAGGGAGAAGCCCAACGAAATCCCGGGCCATGTGACCGGACCGCTGCCGGAGAAGGTAGAAGGAACCACGATGACGTGCGGAGAATACTGCGAAGAACATGTTGACATGGACTGCCAGGGGTATTGGAACATCTCAGGCATCTACCCGGAATGCACGTGCAATTACGTTTGCAGTAGCGCCGGCGCAAACGCCACGGAAGAAGGGCAGGGCGGGACCGGACATGAGAGCAAAGAAGTGACGCTCGGACCGCAAACAGAGTGGCCAACATTTCACGGCGATGCAGCAAGAACAGGCTTCTCGGTTTCCGAAGCGCCAGCAAAGAGCCAAATTATATGGGAGTGGGGCGGTTCCGGTGTTTCTGACACAAACTGGCCAGTGATTGAAAACAACACGGTATTTGTTGCAGCAGACAGGGTGGTGGCACTGGAGCTTGAAACAGGGAAAGAACTCTGGTCCTATGTGGACGAGAGCCAGGGATTTTATCCCCGGGGTATTGCCGTGGGCAACGGCAATGTTTTTGTCACAGTGAACTCGGAAGACGCTCTTAACGACCTGCCACCGGGACACATCTATGCGCTTGACAGGAAAACAGGCAAATTGATATGGAAATACCGGACAGAGGGGGGAATCTCACACTCACTGCCCCTTCTTGCAGAAGGGAATATTTTCGTCGGGGATGATTCAGGCACTGTCTACAGCATAACTGCTGACGGTGAATTATCATGGAAAAGGCAGCTTGATGATGCAGAAGTCATCCATTCGTCCCCTGCTTATTACAAAGGAAGTGTTTTCGTGGGAACCGAAGGCACTGGCATGAGCAACGCGATGCCAAGCCGCATGTACGCCCTGGACGCAAAAACAGGGGATGAGATATGGCGCTTTGAAATCGATTATATCAACGGCAAGCTTAACCTTATCCACTCCACGCCCGCTGTTTCCGAAAATGTCGTGTATTTCGGCTCAGAGAACGGTTATTTTTACGCCGTTTCATCAGACGAGGGAAAACTGATATGGAAAAGGCTTATTGCATCAGGAAGCGACAGACTTGTCGGGGTATCGGCTGCAGCAGCAATAGGATATGGAAAGGTATTCATAGGGACATATGAAGGGAAATTCATGGCAATCAGCCAAGAGACCGGCAAAGTTGTATGGGATTATGACTTCGGTAAGGCCAACGCCGACTCGTCACCTCTTCTGGCGGACGGAAAAGTCTATTTTGGTTCCGGCGAGGGCGGAGACGGCTATTTCTACTGCTTTGACGCAGACAGCGGAGAAGTCATGTGGAAAGTAAAGCTCGGGGGCGCATCGCCTGCTCTTGCTTCGGGTGTTCTGGTTGTTCCGAATATGCTGGAAAATGGTTCCGAACATGGCAGCCCTGCAATCGTTGCGTTTTTTGATTACAGATAGCATATGCTATTAACGATGTTTTGCGTTAGCAAAATATGGGTGGAGTTTCCTGCAAGGAAACGTAACCGCTTATCGCTGTTATACGCTTCGTTAGGAATGGGCCCGAGTGCAACGTTCAGCCGAAGGCTGATGGGCGAAGATGTTTCGGGGCGAGCCGGAAATTAGTTTATTGTTTTTTTCTTTCTGATTTATGGCTTTCATATAATGCATAAACAACTCCGAGTAATACGCCAACAGCCATCCAATATCTCCAATTTCCACTTAAAACAGGTTTCATTCCACTAAACAGAACAGAAAGATTTACACTAGTTACCCCAATACCCCAGGCAATAACAATACTTGTTAAACCAATTCTTTCAGAAACCTCCCTGGTATCTGGTTTTGGATTTTTCTCTGTTTTTACAGCAAGCCATCCAGTAGCCTTTACTAATAAATATATTCCCACCATAGATACAGGAATAAAAACAAAGTAAAACAGAGGACTTATGCCATGAACAAAATATGCACTCAAGGGATAGGCCTCCTTAAGATTGAACTCAGTAATTGCTATATATGAAAAGATGGGATCAAAACACAAAAATACTAACAGTATTGTCCATAAAATCTTTTTGTTCAACATTTTATTTCCCTTTCATGTCTTGATATAATTATTATTGCTAATAAAC
>QMNG01000037.1 GCA_003647645.1 candidate division Kazan bacterium
ATGCGTCTGTGTCGACTCAATCGCCATTCGGATCGGCTTTGTTGATCAAGATAACCTCCGCCAGTTCCAGAGTGCGCATTTTGCCCACTCTATCTTCGGACGTTGAACATCAAGGGGCATCGCACAACCTCTTCACACCTTCGGAATGATAACCCGGATTGATCTCACACCCCCAATACCGCCGCCCGACTTCATAAGCCGCAACGCAGGTCGATGCCACTCCACCGAACGGATCGGCGACCAATGCACTTTCAACGGTCGTGGCTTCAATCAACCTTCGCAGCAGCTCAACCGGCTTTTCGGTTGGATGCCGGTCGGTCGGAACTTTTGCAGCTTCAAGAACATCGTCAATGCGCTTAGTCAGGATCGGATTACCCTTGACCGCATGAATGACATGTTCATATTTGGGTGTAAAAGCTCCTGTCAGACTGCCTGAACTGTGATGGTTCTTCACCCACACCAGAACGCCCCGAATGACATACCCCGCATTCTCTATGGCAATTCTGGTAGACAGTTCACTCTTCCAGGTGCAGAATATGAGCAGGTGAGCATCTGTCGTCAGTTTGGAATTCATCGCCATCAGCAATGCTTCCAGCTCCATAGCCGCCTGTTCGAGAGCCGCATCGGTTTCAAACGGGTCGTGAAGCACTTTCCGCCGGTTGCTTTGATATGCTTCACCGTATGGTGGATCAGTTAACAACAGGGAGACAGTGCCGTCAGCCAGCTTACCGATATGGTCACGCCAGTCGCCCTGATACCAACCTTCGACGATCCGATCCTGGCAGGCTTCGACTTGCGATTCGGTTCTTTCCCGCTTAAATTGCTGCTCGGCTGCCCGGATGTCCTTTGCCTCACCGGAGATAATCTTTGCAATTATTGTTCTTTGGAAGGCAGGTGGCTTCGTCACAAGACCGATAACGTCCTTTCTGGTGATTCTGGTGTTGGGATTCAGGATCGCATCCTTGGCTTCATCGCCACAAGCCTCAGCGATGGTGTCAACTGCATCAGCAAATTGCGCGTCACGTTCGATCGTTGTGTGGCTAACCTTATGTTCTTCAGCAAGACGTTCAGCCGTTTTAGAACCCACATTGTGTGGACTCTTACGAGTGTATCTGTTTGTGCCATGGGCTTGCTTCTCACTACTGTACTGCAAGCCTCGGAGAAAACTCTTCTGGTTGGGTGACAGGTTACGACGTCCGAGCTGGTTGTTGAGAATCCACGATCTTGCCGCATCGCGGTCGGGGAGGAAGAGCTCGGTCGTCTCGTAGTGAATATTATGCTTTCGGCAGATTTCAAGACGATTGTGCCCGTCAAGAAGAATTCCCTGATCACCCCAGACCACCAATGGATTGCGGCAGCCCTCTGCTAACAGGTTGGCTTCAAGCTGTCGTCGTTCCTCGGTTGAAAGAGGTGGGGTCAGGGCTTTGAATTCGGGATCGATGATAATGTTCATTGTCATTTGGTTATCCGTGTTTAATCATTACGTGAGTGAGAATCCGGCTTCAGCGGGAGATTTGAAACCTTCTCCCCCGCGGAAGCACCATTTTCGTGTTGCCCTTGCAAGGGGTCGGTCGCTTTGGATTGCGCCTTGCAGGATTTCACTTGCAGGCGTCTTGCTTGCCGGCCGGCAGGCCTTTGAAAGCGTCACATACGGGCTCTTATGCGACCCTTTCACCAGCTCCGATCTCGAATTCATAAAGACTTGCACCTGCCGATCCCCCGACATATGCGACCCTTTGTTCTCGTTTTCCACAGATTTTGGTCTCCGAACTGAACTATCGCCCACCGACCAGTTCCTTCTTTGCCTGAATTCCGCAGACACCCTCTGCATAATTTCCCGTCTCACAGCTGTCTGAATTTCTAATCAAGCCTTCGATCCGACTTGCTCACTTGACAAAGACCCGATCAGAATACATATTGCAGTCACTTACAAACAAGTGACGACGTTTTGTTTTAAAGGCTAACACCATGAGGAAACGCTCAGACCGATCTGAAGAGGCGCAAACCATCTTCCGCAACCACGGTGGTATACTCAGAATGAGCGAGGCGCTCGAGTTCGGTATAACCAGAACAATGCTTTATTCTATGCTTGACAGTGGTCTCATCGAACGTCTGCATCGAGGTCTCTATCGCTTGACCGATCTGCCATCTCTCGGAAATCCAGATTTGGTTGCCGTCTCGCGTAAAGCCCCGAATGCGATAATCTGCCTTATTTCGGCGCTTGCATTCCATGAGGTCACAACCCACATCCCGCATGAGGTTCAGATTGCCATTCGCCGCCATACGAGACAGCCGCGGATTGCTTACCCTCCTACACGGGTGTTCTATTTCAGTGAGCAAGCCATTAACGCTGGCGTCGAAAAACACCTGATCGACGGCGCGGAAGTGCGGATATTCTCCGCCGCCAAAACAGTTGCCGACTGTTTCAAATACCGCAACAAGATCGGCCTCGACGTTGCTGTAGAGGCTCTCAAGATGCTCCATGAAAGCCGGAGACTTATTCCAAACGAAATCATGAAATTCGCCGCCGTCTGCCGAGTTGAAAAAGTCATTCGACCATATCTCGAAGCACTGCTATGACACGCAAGAACGTCACCAATCTTGGCGCGTCCATACGACAGCGCCTGCAGAATCATGCCCAATTGTCGAATCGTCCATTCGATGAAATTCTTCGTTTCTTTGCGATGGAAAGGTTTCTGTATCGCCTTTCGAAGTCTGCACATGCCGACAGGTTCACTCTCAAGGGCGCACTTATGTTGAGGATCTGGGATACCCCATTGCAAAGACCAACCATGGATATAGACCTGCTTGGACGAATGGATAACGACATCCAAACGGTTGAGAGTCTCATCCGTGAAATCTGCACGGTCGAAGTTGAACCGGATGGCATTATCTTCGATCCGACAACTATTGTCGGTCGTGTCATCAGAGAGGACACAGACTATGAAGGCGTCCGTATTCGATTTCAGAGCCGGATCGACAACGCGCGGGTGACGCTTCAACTTGACATCGCTTTCGATCCTTTCGTTGCGACCAAATCCTTCCTCTGCGACTATCCAACGATTCTTGACCTTCCAGCGCCCAGGATGAAGGCATACAGCCGTGAGGCGACCATCGCCGAAAAATTTCAGGCCATGGTCTACCTCGGCAGCATCAACAGTCGTATGAAGGACTTCTATGATATCTGGCTGTTGTCGAGGCATTTCGACTTCGACGGAAATATCCTTGCGGATGCGATCAAAGCCACCTTTGAACATAGACGGACGCCGATTGAAGCTACGCCGCTTGCTTTCACCCCGGCATTCAGTGTCGAGCCGACAATCACACATCAATGGAGGGCATTTATCACCAAGAATCATTTGAATGACGCCCCTGTCGATTTTGCACAAGTAACAATAGCGCTCGCGGATTTCTTGTCGCCGGTGTCTGAAAGCATTATCGAGTCCAGGCATTTCAACAGCATCTGGAAAGCGCCAGGACCTTGGCGGTAGTCCATGCATATATCTCGCCCAAGTTGAGCAGCGTCGGCGAATCGTTCATGATCGAAGTCACCGAGTCCCTCAAGGCCGTCCTCGATATTCCCTGAAACTGCCCCTGTCGCGTCGTTTCCGTCAGGTCGAGGAAACACTCGAATCCGCCTCCGGTCTGCGCACAGGGGGCGTTTGTGGCGCGTTCTTTCCGGTCACATGTCATCACCCTCCTCCACATCCGTGACTTCAACGTCGATCACATCACCTGGCAGTGCCCGCACTTCCCGGTTGCCGTCCAACTCCTTCTGCCGCCGCCGGGTCTTCTCGATCAGCTCCAGCGCCCATTGTGCCGGGCTCGGCAGGTTGATGTCCGTTCCCTTCCGAGCGTGTCTGGTGATCTTCAACGCTTCCAAGTGTCGGATCAGTGTCTTCGACAGGAAGTCCACGCTGTTGGGCTGTGCATCCCCTTCGATGGCACGCTGCAACCTGATGAACACCATCCCCGCCGTCACCGCGATGGCGTAATCCGACGATTCATTCATGTCCGGGATATCGTTCTTCAAACCATCCATAAATTTATTGAACATCACTTCTTCGCCTGGTTTCAGGAAGCGGTCCACGAAGCAGCCGTGCACCAGAGCATTCAGACTGCCCTTCGGTGCTCCGCCCCGGTTCTTAGAATTAGCTCCGTGCACGCGACATACTGAATACCCCTTGACTGCCGGATTCTTGCAGCGCTCTCCTGACCTTTTCGCTTTTGCAATACATCTTTTAGCATCCTTAAAAGCCATATTCGACATCCTTTGATTTTGAGGGTTATTTTTCAGAAGTGGCGGGGGCGCTCGTTTTTGCCATCTTTTCACCTGCCATTACTACCCGACGGTTTCACCCTTTTAATCCACGGTTGATCCACATCCATATTGAAGAATTTTTGCACGACACCGCTACGGCAGACGATTTCGATGTAGCGGCGCGTGACCTCGCCGATGGTTTCGCCGTCATCGAGGGCGCAGACCAAGCCCCATTCATCTCCGCAGGGATACCTGAGGTTTCCACGGTTCTGATACAGCCGGGCTTCGGTCCAACCGCAGGCCAGCGCCCGATCGCGGATCACATCCACCTTCGCCACAGCTTCGGGCGGTACATGTCTGGTGAACTTCCAATCACCCTCCGTGGGATACTGGTGCGACGTCGTGTTCGATGACGAAGAGCGTGTGGGCGCTTTCGATTCGGACACCGACTGAGCAGCGGTTGGAGGCATGTATTGGTCTGCATCGAACAGTTTCCGGGCGGCCTTCAACTTGTCAATGCCGAGGTTTTCGTCCACCCATTTTCTCACCGTCCGATAGCGCGACATCAACACATCAAACGCCTGTTGCTTGATCTTGCCCTGCACCGCCATCTTCCTCGCCAGCTCCACCCGCCTTTCGATCCAGACGAAGTATTGCGCGTCGAGCCGCCGATGCCAGACGCCGTCGATCATCACATCCTGTTGTCTGGCTTCCGGCGCGCTCAGTTGAACCACCCGCAGATCGGACGCCACGTAAGGCACGTATTGCACCGGTTCCTGGCGGAAAAGGGATTGTTGAATAGTCGGCATATGGTTGTCTCTTCTGTGTGCATCGATACCGAGCGCAAGGATATCACCCCCCGGCGTAAGGATATGCGCAAGGATATCAGTCGCCATATCCTTACGGGTTATCTCCGCTCTACATCACGAGTTAGGGCTGGCGCAAGGATATGTAAGGATATCAAGCGCAATTCACGATGCGTGTGCGTGCGCGTGCGCGCGCGTATGCGCGCCCGCAGGCGCGTTAGATTCAAATAATATCCTTGCATATCCTTGCGCTCCCTTGAAACCCTTATCAGTAAAGGATTTTACCGCAAGGATTTGGGGGTTCAATATCCTTGCGCATATCCTTGCGCTCGCCTCAATATCCTTGCGCAATATCACGCAGTCGCCAGACCACGCCATTTCAGAACGGAACAGCCAGGTCGAGTCCATCCGGTTCAATCTCCACTTGATCTTGTGATTCCTGATGTTCCGGCATTTCACAGAGCTGGTAACCGTTGACGCGATTGCCGGTGGCGTTCTTAGCATATGCCGTCCGCAGTCGATAGCCGGCGATCACACGATCGCGGGCCGATTTCAAGGCACGGCCAAGTCGGCACTGTTGTGACCTTTCCGTATGATCGCCCCGCACCCAGGTCATCAGCTCCTTCTCCTCGCACAGGTTGTATAACTCCTTGACCGTGACCGGTTGATTCCCGTGGGCTTCCCACCAGCGCTCCACGAACTCCCGCCACATCGCAGCCTCATCATCCGCTTGCGCATAGACCTCTTTTCGGTTCTCAAGGAATCCTTCGATTCCCGCGTGTTGCAG
>QMNG01000038.1 GCA_003647645.1 candidate division Kazan bacterium
CCCTCAAGATTTCCTGGATTCCCCTGCCGCACCAAACCACCTAACGAACCTTCTGAGTCTCCTGACGCAGTATAAATCAATATTCCGTTCATTGTAAGACTGGGGTTCTCGGTATTACAGTATAAACGTTCTCTTATGGCTGAACTGCCGTAACCGCACTCAAAGCTCAACTGGTTTATGAGGATGTGTGCGAATGTGTGGAGTAAGATGAACTGTGGATTCAGCATACGTTCTGATTGTCCTCGGTTTATACGTGCTTTGTTGAAGTTGCCAATCAGCACACTCACCCGGTCGACCACGTCTTTCCGCTTGGCCCACTGCTCTAGTCTATCATCATCAAACCTGAACAGAATGCCCTCACCTCTGACGACAATCGCAGGAAGCCAGTTGACACCGCTGCTCAGAGCTAGCTCAGCTTTTTTATCTAGCAGGGGTCTCCCGTCTTCCGGTAACCAGCGTGAAAAACCAACCAAGGTTCTCGTTTCGCGCAACTTATGTATCAAAGAAATATTTCTGAAGTGCTTGCTTACCACGGCACCGTACTCCCTAATATCCCTGTTTGTTACAAAAAAGTCCTGATTATCTCCACCCAAGCCGGAGAGTATGGCGTCGTATTCCGATTTACGATACAGCTCTTCTGAATCTGGCTGCTGAAAAGCATCGGATGGTGAATATTCAAGCCGTTTTGTGACCGCATCCATAAGCTTATGGTGGTCAACCTTGTACAGGTCACCAATAGCTTGGAACCTCGCTGAATCAAGGTTTCCATTAACAAGACCTCCGGTAAGAAAGGCCCAGTGCTTTTCCAGAACCTCAACCAGTTTCCGCTCTAAGCTGCTTTCCCACTGAGGCAAATAGATTGAGCTTCTCACCTCGGGAAAGTAGACGTTTGAAGCCCCTCGTTGAACAACCTGAAGTGGTCGTCCACAGGGTATGTGGCCATCTTCAATCTCACCCAGCCATGGCCTGTGTCCACCGCATACTCTCACGTCATCAAGGGAATTACGATTAAAAGCACCGGCCATCGAACGAGGCTCACAACCACAGCTGCAGTTAATAACTATGCCTGAAAGAGTACTTGCACTGCGGCCAGCACGCAGTCTGAGCCTGTGGGTTTCATCGTATGGTTTACCTCGATGTACCCATTCCAAAAACGGGAAATCCTCGATATGACCCTGCCCACAGATGGCCACGAAGCGCACTGGTATTAACCAAGGACGCTTCTTTTGCGGGGTCGAATGGCAGGACATTCCATCGGCGTAATTCGGTCCACTGCAGCGCTGTCTTCCCCCAAAGATTGACAGCTTCTCCATCGAACCGCATTTGGGACAGTAATGCCATTGTGGGAAACGTATGAATGGAACCTTCAATCTCGCGTTTGTGATTCCCGGCCCGGGGTCCCTGTACTCAGGAGGCAAGCGAAAATGAGTTACTCCGAGCCTCTTCTGCAGTCTTTCTTCGGTTACCATCATCTCTGGAGGACATTCCTCTAGAGCGTAAGGCCACGCATCAAGCCCGCACGTCATCAGCGATTCATCTCTGGGAAAATCAATCATTGCCCCCACTCCCCACGGAGAAATGAATTGCCCACGGCGCACAGGTTTTTCAGGCGGCATGACTACTGAGTCCCCTCCGACACTTGATATCTTTCAAGCACTTTCGCATCGCAACTGGCGTCTACAGTTCTCATTGAGGTGGGAGTTGGCCAAGATTTAAGATCCCACTCTTCGGGGGGTGAAATTCCTGCGGGGTACATAAGCGGCAACTCACCCCCTTGATGGTAGAATTCACTGTATTTTGGCGGTAGGCGGCGAGACCATTCGCCTATCCTTTCTTCGAGTAACCTGAGTGTTGGGGGCAATTCTTGCGGGTCTACAGTTGAGACTCTGTCCCTGATTATATTTCTGATATTGTCGAGAAGCGTTCTGGCAGGGAAGGGTTGTGGTGATGTGCTATTCTGCTCTGTACCTAGATACCTCACCAGCCCGACCAGCACTGCGTGCAATGCTCTCTCCCTGACAGGTGCAGAAAATGGTGTTACGCTGGTTGGTTCAACATGGCTATAAATAGCTGCGTGGTAGGAATAGAAATGTTCATAGTGAGAACGGTCCCTGGGTTTGGCAGTGTTGAAAATCGTGACCACCAGACCGGGGCCTTCTTTCGAGCGCCCCACGCGGCTCGTAGCCTGAATATACTCGGAAGTTGTTTTGGGCTGACCTATCACAGCCATGAGACCCAACCTTTGTACATCAACACCAACAGAAATCATGTTTGTGGCTAAGCAGATATCCACAGGGTAATTGTGACCCACAGGTGGATAGCTCGTTTCAAGGTCTTGGAGTCTCTGCGATATCTCCATTGATGAAACGCGGCTGGTCAGTTCAATGACTCTGTTTACAAAACGGCGGGGATCAATTTCTCCTTCCTTACGAATCCCTTTTCGTATCCACATTGCATTCAGATATTCACGGATGTCAGCCTGTATCAGGGTTTCTGCGTGTCCCAGTTCACGAAGACTGTTGAAATAGCCGATAACAGTCCAGTAAGGATCCTTCCTTCTTTCATCTTCGACAAGAGCTGATTTCGTGCCCTGCAGCAAAGCAGACATGACGCGCACCTGAGCAGTTGTATGAGAGGGGAGACCTGAAGCATGAACGCCAGCGTACATCCTGCCCGGAACATCGTTGTCTACGTATGCGAAGAAGGACTCCCCTGCGTCTATGCATTGCGGAGGGAAGAGAGAAACGTTTTCTTGCCCACAACCGTAGAGCGCGTGAATCTGCTGTGCAGCCCGCGAGATGGTTGCTGTTGACGCAATAATCTTGGGCCCAATAGCTTCTTGTCCTCTACGTTGTGTGCACAATTCATGAATAAGGGTTTCATAGTGCCCGGCCATTGATCCAAGAGGTCCCGATATCAGGTGAAGCTCGTCTTGGATGACCAGTTCTGGTGGCGAAACTCTTTCTCCTCCCCTGAAACCAAACAGTGTTCTCGCCTCCTGCCTCCAAGGGAGCATGGCAAATTTATCAATGGTTCCAATAATTAGGGAAGGTGGTGATTTGTAAATGTCTTCATCTATGACGAGAAGGGGTAGACCGAAATCACGTGCTGAAAACTCACATTCAGGCTGGTTGTGACATTGAAAAACCACTGTGGATGGTTGTCTGACTTTTGTGTATCCCATTATCCGGAGTTGTTCAAGGTGAACAGGCCCCATTTGAGCGCCACACCAAGGACATTTCAGGATGATGAACGGATTCTCGTCACTTTCAGCGCGGCTCATCTTATCAAATGCTTTGACAGCATCTGCTCTGGTATTGGGAGTCACACCAGCTCCAACCCAAAGACCGATTGTTATTCTCTCTTTGCCCAGCTCAGCTTCGTTTTCTCTTCGAATCAACTCACAGGCACATATCAATGAAGCTGCTCTCTGGTACTGCTGGGCCGTTAGAAGCCTGAGGGTGTAGCGCATCAGCACTGTGGTTCCAGGATCGTTCTTATTACGCAACCTTTTCAGAAATATCGTGAATGCGGATAGACCGAGATAGGCCTCGGTCTTGCCACCACCTGTAGGGAACCAGATGAGGTCAATAATCTTCCTATCGTTGTCCTCAGGCTTGGCTATCGATCGCAAATTCATCAAGATAAAGGCAATCTGAAATGGATACCAAGTCCCGAGTCCTGTCCCTCTTTCCTGCGACCAGTCGGGCCAAGTTTTCTGATTGCTTATATCGGGCTGCTGAATTGCTGACAACCGCGGTATGCCATCCTTATCAGGCTTCCATTCCCTCAGTTTGATTCTGTATCTGATCTGCTGGATAAGTATTGCACGGTTCATAAGACTAAAAGCGCGGCGTACCAGTGGATCATTTTCGATCAGTCTGATACCGTCACGAATTCGGGCAAGACATCTTCTGCAATTCTGTATATGGCGATTGGCCACCTCTCTCAGCTGTTCTGTAAGTTCGGAACTGGCAATCTCTTCCTGTCTGATGATCCATTCCTCATATTTTCGGCAGAGAATAGAGAGGCTTGAAGTAAGGTCAGTCTGATTGCCGAAATCACTCAGGTCATACATTCTGAGCTGCAGGTCGGCGAACTTTACCGGGACGACCGGTTTCATTTCGAACAGCGGCAGAACATCAGCCCTTATTTCAGATGTCTTACCTTCACCATCCTCAACCCAGAATGGTGCACAACCATGCCCGACTGCGAAGGTTCGGTAATTCCTGTAAAGAAGTCGTGTCGACATCTCATCTTCAGTGCCCATAGAGTATTCTTTTGTGGGATAAGGAGCGAAACAGGGGATGCCATCCTTTGCTCTAACATTGAATTCAACTTGGAAGAAACAATTCTCACTGTCGATGTGACCCGTCGACTTCAGATCGTTAATAAGAGAAAATGTGAAAAGCTGGTGACCGGTCTGCGCCTGTGTTGCGGAGGTCCTGTTTCTAATGTTGAGGACAAGTCCGGTGGGCTTGCCATCTTTGTCCACCTTAAAATCGCGAGTCCGATTTTCGACCGTGGGCAAGTCCTTCCGGGGCACATCAATCACCGTATTGAGCGGTTCTCTAAAATATGCTGGTTTCTTGACCAGCTTTCCCATTCTCTCAACAGTAATGTCCTCCTCATGGTATCGGCCAGCCCGTATGGAGACCGAAAAGCCATTTTCTGGAACTGCCGCAAAGCAACTGAATCCCATCACTGAAGGAAGGAAGGCGTTCGCCAGATTCACTATGTCATCATTGGCATCGAGAACATCATCAGACTGACTGAGATAGCGTACCTCTCCTTCGATTGTGGGCAGCGGGGTTTCGTTGGCGATGATTTGCGCTGTTTCGCCCAGTATTGCGCCTTCACTCCCATACGTAGAATCCGTCTCTTCAACTGGGGCTGCCTGTGGAAACAAGATCCCAGCACCGTATCTGAGGCGTGGCGGTTCATTGATAAGAATCTCTTCGCCATTGTCCTGCACAAATGGAGGAACCGGATCTGGCCCTATCAATTCTCTCTTAAGAAAATCAAAGAGTTGCTCTCTCATGCCTCGTTTCTAGCTTTCAAATTCACTTTCAGTAACTTATTGTACTCCTCCTTTGATCGCTCGTCTATCAGAATGATCAATCTTGCTTTTGCCCTTGACATGCCAACGTAAAGCAGTGACTTGAATTCGTCGTCACTGATTCTGTCAATATCCGTCAAGATGATGCAGGAGTTTTCCAGCCCCTTGAAACCGTGAATTGTGGAAAAAGTAACTGTCCCGATGACAGGAAAACGAGGATTCTCAGCCAGATCTGTGATTTGAAAAGTTCCATGGTCAACTCTGGCAACACTGGAGTTACGCAGTCTTAAAGGAGATAGAATGCTGATATTCTGTGGCGGAATCTTCTCCTGACGCAGTTTCAGCAGTATACTTTCGAGTTTTCTTGTTTCCTCTTCAACGTCTTGGTAGAAGTAGTATTCAACGGGAACCCCAGCAACCTTGCTGGCCAAGAATACAGCGGATTCGAATCCCGACATCAGATATATTTCCTCGCCTATCGGCTTTGTATTCCGGCAATTGATAGTTAACCGAAACCGTGCGAAAGTGGCACGGGATTCAAGCATCTGGAGCATTTCTTGGGCCGAGAATTCAGAGTAGATAGCCTGCCTTTCAAAGTCGCAGTATATTTCCCAGTTCCCGCCTGCCAAGCCGCCTTTAAGCATGGCATCGAATACATCCAGATACTCAGGGCGTATCAGGTCCTGTCCCTCATCTATAACCATCTTGTCGAAGAGAGCTATGACACCGCGGTCAAC
>QMNG01000039.1 GCA_003647645.1 candidate division Kazan bacterium
AATGAAACCAATTAACAGAACAACAACATTAATTAGCAAAAAGGGAAAGCGTGTTAAAGTCGAGAAGCATATTAAGAGGATTTATTATCCTGACCATAACAACCCTAAAGTTCTAAAGCCCATCGTAACAGAACCTAAAGATGCAAAGGTTTATTATACTGGTTACAAGCACGAAATAATCGACCACGACCTATTGATAGGGTTTTCTCCGAAATATAACGATTTGCCGTTCTTGCGCTTTACTGACCCAAAGACAGAAAACACATGGGCTTTATGGATAAAGGGGTTTGGAAAAAATGTGCCAAAGACAGGAATCCGTCCTAAATCAATCGGTAAGTTAAAACACGGTATGCATTACGAAATTGACCCTAATGTTGAACTTAAATTTGAAGTTTTAGGACATATGATTCGAAAGGTTATAATTGTCCATAAGCGCCCCGAATGGAATGAGATAACATTTGTTATATCACGATTTGGTGGACATTTGATAACAGGCAAGACTTTCGACAAGCCCGAACCCTTATTAGCCTTTCGGAAAAACGATATAAAGCCCCTGTTCAAGTTTTTGCGTCCCTATGTTAAAGATTCGAGCGGAAACGGTGTTGAACCGCCCAAAGTCCATGTTCCGATGATGATATTAAATAACATTCGGACTGGAGTGTGGGAGCTAAAAATAAGGCTTTCGGAAAAGTGGCTCGATGAGGCGAAATATCCGATTTATATAGACCCGACGATAACGCTTCAGCCTGATCCAACAGAGGGAAAAGAGAATTGTATATGGAGTGTAGGTCAGGATAATTATAATTTTGGGGCATGTGAACATATATGGTTTGGTGTTGATGCAAGAGCAACACCACATAAATATTTAAGAATATTGATAAAATTTGACTTATCAGATATTCCTGCAAATAGTAATATTATATCAGCTATAGAAACACATTATATATATTCTGCTCCTAATCAGCCATTCCACGAAATATTTATATATAGATTATTGCGTGATTGGAGTGAGGGAGCACATTGTTGGAGTAACGCAACAACTGGAGAAAGTAATTGGCATTATTATAGTAAACCTGATGAGTGGGATGAACCAGGAGCAGATGGGGCAGGAACAGATAGAGTATCTGATTGCGATAACCACACAACAGGATTAATCTCAACCAATGACCCATTAGAATTTAATGTTGAAAACGCCGTTCAGGCAATTGTTAATGGAGCAACAAATTATGGTTGGCGTGTAAATTCTGAAGATGTAGATGATGGTATAGATGCAGGAACAGATTATTATACTGATAATGCTTCAGATGCCTCAAAGCGTCCCAAACTTACGATAGAATACACTATACCTGATAATATATACTGGGAAATCGGCAGAGTAGGTTGGGAAGGTCAAGGAAGACCGTTTAAGTGGATGTATTGAAAGGAGCAACGATGAGAAAAGCTATCGTGACAGTATTAGGAGTTTTATTGTGCGCTATAACATTTATGATGTTATTATATGCCCTTTTCATGGGTTATGAACCTTTGCCAAGACCACCTTATCAGGGGTGGCAAAATGGACAAATACAAAAAGCAAATATTAAAATATATAGAACGAATGCAGGCGGATAAAAGGTTACTACAACGGATATTTTATTTTGCCCCGATATTTTATAAGATAACAGAAAGATTTTTTGGCGATGAAGACGGGGTTATGATAAGTGACCTTACCTTATGGTTCTTGGCACAAGCTATAGCGGAAAGTAACCTTGATTATAAGGCTAAAAGTCCAGCGGGCGCTTGTGGTTTAATGCAGTTAATGCCTGACACTTTTAAATTTATTAACAGAACATTAAAGCTCGGTTTAGATGATATATGGGACGCAAAGCAAAATGCAACGGCGGGTATAGGTTATGATTATTGGCTTTATAAAAGATTAACAAGGTATATAGGACATTTGCCGTATGAGTTTATTTTACAGGTCGTATTTGCAGAATATAATTGGCGTTTGGGTTTATGGTCGATGTTCAAAGATAAGTTAAAAGAGGGAATATTGCCAATCAATGATTTTCCTGATGAAACGCAAAAATATTTAACACGAATTAAATATTATTATTTCGGGCTTATATTAATCAACAATGGACAGAGTGGACGAAATATTAGCTAAAATCGCCACGATAGAAACAAAGTTGGACAATCTGGAGAGGCGACTGTTCGGGAACGGTGAAGAGGGAATCGTGGAAAGGTTACGGAAAGTTGAAAATCAATTGACTGAAAATAAAGCGGTAAGTAAATATAAATATCTGTTAATTCAAATAGGGTTCTGGTTTGCAAGTATGGTCTTTGGTGCGGGGCTTGTGTGGCGATTCGTGAAATAATCATGAAAAGGCAAATTTTAGGTTACATAATTTTAGCTATTATATTGACCAGCTCTTATGCGACAGAGCCTAAATATAGCTGGTCAATAAGCATTAACACTATAAAGGCTTGGGGTTTTGGTGGGGAAATAACTACTTATGCTACAATAAGATATATAGGGTTTGGGGTTTATTATAATAAAGCTTATAATACGGACTATCAGGCATTAAGTATAGTTATAAATCAGGGTTTCAATTTGCCGTTTTATAAAAACTTTTCACTCGAACTTGCTAATTTAACAGGAATATCAATTTTACCAAAGGCAAAGACATTAGCACAACATCTGGAAACTAATGTAGGTTTTGCCTATGATAAGGGGAAATTAAGATTCGCTTTTTATATAGTAACTATGCTTGACCCTTATAATAATAAGATGGACTTCAATAATTGCTGGACATTTAGGTTAAAATTTATTAAATTTTTCTAATGAAACAGAATGAGAAAAATATTCGGGAAATTTTAGATATTTATAATGCCTATAAGAAATCTGCGGAACATGCTTATTATTGGCTAAATATAATATACTCTTATCCTAAAATAATTAAGACAGAGGATAAATCGTGAGTGAAATTCCGAAACAAATAAAATCAGGCGGGGAATTTATAACAATTATTGAAGAGCCACTCGAAAAAGCATTCGGTTATTATAAGCACGAACAGAATATTATAAAACTCGATAGTGGGCAGCCGTTGAAACGGAAAATAAAAACCCTAATTCACGAACTTTTACATCACATAGACTTAACAAACGGACTCAATATTTCGCATAGAGCAATTTATACGCTAACAGATAGATTATTAGCTTTATTATATGATAATCCTGAACTTTTAAAATTGCTTGACATATATTGTAACACGACTTATAATTATTATGATATGAGATTTAAAATAGTCGAGGCTTTAGAAAATGTCACAGGAAAAAGATAAAAAACTATTCTGGCAAAGTAAGCGGTTCTGGGGACTTTTAATCGCCGTTGTTGGGTTTATAATTATGCTCTTGCCGTGCCAACGGTGTTTTGATATTGGTAAGTATATTGCGGGTTTAGGTATGTCAATAGCATTTTACGGTTCAGCGGTGGCAAGTAAAAGATGGACAGTAAAAAAAAAAGTAAAAAGGGGAAACTGGGAAAGGCATATTGGAATTATGAAGGATGTTTTTCCGCACCACACGGTAGACCAGATAACAGAATGGCAACATGCTATTATAGCGGGCGATGTTGATAATCCGATTGTGAAGGAATTTGACGAAATGTATTTTAAGGATAGAGTTGACGAAAAGGTTGACGAAAGGGAATAAATATGGAAAATGATTATTATTATAAATGGGCAAAGAAAATGGTTAAGCGTATAGAGGATTTTATCATAAAAAATCTGACAGAGCCTAATTATAATAAGATAAAGCCTAATTATTCGCCAAATGAAATTGAAGCTTATCGTCAAGGATGGTTAGATTGTAAAAAAAGATTATTAGAAATAATAAATGAAGAAATTGATGATTAAGTTGTCGAAAAAGTTGTCAAAATGTTACAGTATAATGTAACAAATAGGAGGTAAAATTATGGGTATAAAAGAAACATTGAGCGACATATGGGAAACTCCACTTTGGGGCGCAGTTGAGTTACTTGTTGGCTGGGCTGGTGGGAATCTTCTACGGAAATGGATTGATAACCAGAAGCCAATTGACCAGGTAATTATAACAGATGTTATTCAGTTAATTTATGATATTTTAACTAAAGTTGAAGCGCAGAATCCTGATAGCAAAGAGCTAAAGAAAGTATTTTCTTTATATGTTAAACTTATTAAATCTGCACAGGTAGAAATAAACTTTAGAGATGCGTAAAATAATCTACATAATATTAATTCTGTCAAGCCTCGCTTTCCCATTTACTTGTAAATTCAATTTGGCGTTAAATAATCCGCAATATGTTAATGCGTCCATCCGAATTCCTCTTTGGCAAAAAAGCCCTATTAACATCGCTTTTGGTTCGGAGTTTTGGAGGTTTGATTCCTATAACGCCAAAAATTTCGGTTTTTACGGAGCATTTCCTATAAAATTTGATTTATTTAAATATTTAAATCTTGACGCTGAATTAAATTGGGGTTTCGGATACAGGGATAAAATAAACTATATAAGAACCCAAATCGCCTACGGTGTAGGTTTAAGGTTACCATCCATTTGTATTTGTGGTCCTGATTATAGAATTAATTTGAATTTGTATTTGGGTTTAAGCTATACCCTGATGCGTTACAGTTATGATTTTTCCGCTTGGCAAGAGGATTATGTTAACTGGTGGTTTGGGTTCGGAATCGACCCATGAGAATAACATACGAACTTTGGAAAAGAACCCTTCTGTTACAGCGGGAGTTTGAGAAGCGGGGCGAACGCCTTTCCCGTAACAAGCTCCAAGAGGCTTTCCAAATAAGTGAACAGACCGCAAGAGGTCTTTTATTTGCCCTTGACAACAAAGATATTATTTCGTTAAAGCCACAGGAGATTAGTTTATCTGGTGGGGCGGTGGAGCTTGTTATAAGTGACCTTCACATTCCCTTTCATCATAAGGCAGCAACAGAACTTGTTTTAGATTTCGCTGAACGGGAAAGGGTTAATATCATCAGTATACTTGGTGACCTTGTAGATTTTTATAAAATAAGTAAATTTATTAAGAAGAATGTTCGAGCAAAGCGGGTCAATGATGAATTAAAAGAAGCCAAGCAATTTTTAACAGAATTAAGGCAACGATTTCCAAACGCCCGAATTATATTTAAACCCGGGAATCACGAGGACAGATTGGAGAAATACATTGTTGAAAAGGCGTCCGAAATAGCGGACTTAATTGAAGGGCTTTTGCCGAATAAATTAGGTTTAGCGGAGCTTAACATAGAACTTAAAGACCGATTCTACAGAATAGGTAAACTTTGGCATTTGCATGGTGACGAAAAGCCCGCTGGTGGAAACCCCAAATATGTCGTAAAGGTTTTATTTCAGTATATCTTGCGAAACTTTATTTTTGGGCATTATCATTTTTGGCAAACAGATACCTTCAAAAGCATTGACGGCAAATATTATTGGGGCGGATGTATTGGTCATCTGTCGGATGTTACCAAAGTTGAATATATGCAAGGGCGTCTTAATAAGTGGGTCATGGGTTTTGCGATTGTTAAATACAACAGCGATGGATGGTTTATGCCAAGAGTTTACAAAATCATCGATGGGCGGATAGTTTAATTTCCCCTTGAC
>QMNG01000040.1 GCA_003647645.1 candidate division Kazan bacterium
AGTGAATATGTGAATGAGATGCTGAAGAAACAGAT
Source organism: candidate division Kazan bacterium (assembly GCA_003647645.1). Taxonomy (GTDB): domain Bacteria; phylum Patescibacteriota; class Kazan-3B-28; order Kazan-3B-28; family Kazan-3B-28; genus B79-G16. The sequence continues at coordinate 36 of QMNG01000040.1, forward strand.
GCAAACAACAATAAAAAAAGGAGAAGCTGAAATGACAACAGAAACACAAAATAAAACTGGGATTATAGAGTTGCCTACTCCCTTTGCTATTGTAGAAATTAGAATAAAGCCTGAAGATTTACGGGCAAGAGATGATATAGCGGAGTGGATATATGAAAAATGTGGGTTAGGGACTCAAAAGGATAAGCAAAGATTTTATGAGAAATGTAAGAAAATTAAAGAACTATTAAGAAAAAGAAGTGTAGAGATAGGTATGTGAATTGTATTAGTTACGGGGAAAATACAAACAACTAAAAAGAAGGAGGTCTAAAATGGATACAATGAAGCCAATTACAATTACAATAAATCCGCCGATTACGGAATACTGTGAAAAATGTGATTATGAAGCTGCGTATAGTTTTAATATACTGCATCACAAATGTCCAAAATGTGGAGCTGCGTCGATACGCAGGGGGGCACGTCCCAAACCTCAAAACGAAAGGCCGATAAGTATTATGAAGAGCCATGGTTCTTATGATCTTTTACATCCAAATGAGAAACAATTTTGCTACGTAGTATACAACTGTCCAGATGGTCGTAAATATCCGTTTCTTATTGATGAAGATATTGATATATCAGATCCCCTTGAAGCTATATTAGAATTACATGATATTATTAATGGATTTCTTTGGAGTAGTTATGAAAAGGATATTAATCAATTGTATGAGCTTGTTAATGATCCTGAAGAACGGGAGCGTCAAGAACGATTAAGATTACTTGCAGAAAAAGAAGAATTGGAACGTAAATTATATAAGATTTATTATTACTTAAACGAGGAGGTCTAAAATGGGAGCAATAGCGTGGGGAGCGTTGGCAGTAGTCATGCTGGCAATTTGGATTATTGTAAACTTAAGCATTTATCTTATGCCGACATGGCTATGGATTATCTTAACGCCCGCCGTAACATCAAGCGGAGCGCTGGTGGTTATTTTAGTGGTGGAGGGCTATCATCGAGTTAAAAGGTGGATACTTTGGGCGGATGCGTATTTGCATTGGTGGAAGTATTCACGGGAGGTTAAGAAAAGGCTTCGGAGAAATATTAATGATTTTTGAGAAATAAGGAGCTAAAAAATGGAAGCAAGTAGCACATACGAAGATGTTATCCCCGCTTATAAACCCAGCTCTACTGTAGATAATCAAGTACATTGTTGGAGTAGTGTCACGATAAAGAAAGAAGAAGATGATATTAACAACTGGCGACAGAATCACCCTGAGCTAATTGTGCGGGATATAGGTTTTATCACAGGAGTTGATTTAGATTTGATTCGCAAGATTCTCAAATTCAGAGGCGTGAATAAATGGTTTCGGGTGCGGCGGTTGTTAATTTCACTTAAACATCGCTGGAAAGATGAAATTGAGAGAGTGGAAAAGGAAAAGAAAGAAGCAAAGAAGCGAAAAGATTGGCAACGGTATTATTTTCTAAAAGGCTATTGTGAGGCTTTAGTAGATTGTCGCCAGCAGGTTAGGGCATTATGCCACTCTCCGAGGGATGTGGATTGGCCGAAGATATTGAGATGGCGAGAGATTGGAGTGTGTCAGTTGCCAGCTGAATTTCCCCGCCGACCACACAGGCGCTGGTTCTGGCGGTGGGATAGATTAAAGTGAAAGGAGGAGCAAAAATGAAACTATGGCAATGGTTGTTGCTGTGGGGGGTAATTATATTTCTAATGGCTTGGTGTACGTGTGGCTGTGCACAAACATTAAGCAAAATGGATATTGATTACTACGAGATTACATTTTATCGTCTTGCGGAATCTGTTCCAGAAGTGCCTGTTTTCGCCTTTGGTGATACGCTTGAGTTAAAATGGTTACAGCCAATGACTCGGCAGAAATTTGAAGAGCAGCCTGATCCCCAGATTGGCTCACGCACGGGAGAGCTGGTGAAATTAAAAGTGCCAATCGGCGAAGTAGTGTGGAATACACTTGTTGATACGGCGAAGGTAAATTATGCACAGAGTGTCTACTTGAAAGCTGGCTGGTGGGAAGTGGCAGTGAAAGTTGTGGATAAGAATGGCAAGTATTCAAAAGAGAGCAATCCTGCTCAATTTGCAGTGATAACAACAGCGCCGATGGTGCCTGTGCTGCTGGAGATTAAAGTGAAAAAAGAATAAGGAGAAGTAAATGATTATGTTTAATAGCATTATGCTTTATAGCATAATAGGAGAAAAAAAATGGAATTCGTGATATGTTTATTTACAGCACAGGCTATTCGAGCAATTCGAGAAGCTGAGCTTTGGGAAGCAATTTCGAAAGGCGAGAAATTAAATCACGATAGTTATCACTTACTAACTCTGGCGATTATTGTTTGTTTTATTTTAGCAGGAATGTTTTTAGCGGTGGCAGGAATCAGTCTTTGGCAAATTGGTTTAATCCCATTACTGTGGCTGTGGTTTGAAATGATTTATCACGGTTGGCGGTATAATAAGTTCTTGGATTTCTCGAAAGAGCATAATGAGCATGCTATTCCAGGCTTAAAGGGGATTTGGGGCTGGAAGTTGAAAGCATTATATTTGTTAGCCTTGGTAGGGGGATTTGAGTGGATTATTAGATATATTTAGGAGGCTGCTATGGAAGATTTGCGAGTAGAGATACCGAAAAAATTCAAGAGATCGTTGGAAAGGCGGTTTGATTTGAAAAGAGTAAAATATGAAATATTTGGAGATAGGAAGTTGTATTATATTGAAGGAAAATGTAAGCTTTGTTTAGATTATTTATATAAGTGTGCATGTTGCCCGTTTGGAAAATTTAAAAGTAGAGGGGTAGCTGGTTGTGTTCGGTGGATAGAAAAAGTTATAGGAAGATGTCACTTTGCTGTTAGTGATATTGATGTGAACTGGTGGGAGGAATACGATAAGGAGGCACGGCAACAAATTAAAAAGTTAGTAGAGGAAGCAAAGAAATTAATTACATGGGTTTAGGAGATTGATATGGAATTCACAATAAAGTTTTTTAAGCGATTAAGTCCCTTATTTTTCAAGTGGGATGACAAATTTAATAAATTAGCTATTTACAATTCGGAGGTTTCACGTGGCATAGTACATACTGAAGAATTTAAAACTAAAATGGCTATATTGCAAGAGGAATATAACCAGAAAATAAAAAAGTATTGTGTTTAAATTGAGGAGGCTACCATGACTGAAGAGCAAGAGAGTTTAGTAGAAGAGTTTCTGGAATATTATAAAACACATGGGCGTTTTCCCTCACTGGAGGCGGCGGGGTCGAAGACTCGGACAAGGATTGGGCGACACTTTAAGAGTTACAGGCAGCTTAAAACTGAAGTGAGGCATATTATATTACAATATCGGCGGAGGCAGAGAGAAGAGCGCTTACCATGTGGAATTTCCAGAGATGTCTGGAATTATTGTACCCATGGTGAGCGTTGTGAGTGTAGTTGGCATTGTCCAGCGTGGGAGAATTTTAAGAAAAGGCATAATGGGAGAGTATAAAATGAATAAGAAATTCAAAAAAGATGAAATAACGCTCTGCGAGTTTCCTCGCCTATTTAGACGGAGAGCTTTTCTGATGGGAAATAGTATTAATATTGTAGATGAGATGTGGAATATAGAGACTGAGATGTGGGACGACATATCATCAATTTTCGTAGAGATTGAAGATATTAATAAACTTTTGAAGTGGCTGTGGGAAATAGGAGAAATAAAGAGCTCGGAGTTTTGTAGAAATTCCATAGAAGGCTGAAATTAGCCCGCTGGACGCATTTTAAGGGGCTGAGGTATGGAATATCATTAATTGGCGGAGAAAATGCGTCTACGGGGCTAAAAAGGGCTAAATAGAGATTTTAGGATTTGTGATATAAGGAGCTTCAAAATGCGTGATGAAGAGTTAATATATTTGTGTGCCTTCCGCTATGTTTTAGGGCGGCGGAGTTATATTGTTGATGTGGTGACTAAATTCTTGCGAAAAGCAAACTTATCACCGCTGGCTAAAAAGCTTGTTATAAGAGAAATTAATGAGGCACAGAAATATCATAGGTTGGGAGATGAAATTGATGCGGAGAAGTGGCTGAGATTGAGAGATGAGTTTGAAGAACAGTTAAAACAGGAGGTCGAAGATGAAAGCACAAAAATATTATAAACTTGCACGGCCTGATGGTTGGGATTTTCATACAGGTAAAACAATTAACTATCGGGCGAACATTGGGAGAACTGTATTGATAGAGGACAAAGGCTATTATGAGCTCTGTACAAATACCGTTATTCACGCTTCCCGTGATCCAAATGACTGTTTTGTAGGAGCTTATATTCCCTGTTCGGCTTATGAAGTGTGGGGAATCCCTGTGATAGAAGATGCGGAGAAATGTGGGTTTACTTCCCTTAAAGTTGTGCGGGAAATAACTAATTTAGACGAATTATTTGGTTGGAAGTATTCAGAAGTGATTAATCCAATTAATCCATTAGAGATTGCACCGCCCATAAAGATTCATAAGAAACATCTTGGTTTACTAAAAGAGTGGATTGAGATATGTTCTGCGCTGTGGCGTGATGCAGGTGCTCGTGTGGGAGATTATATACGGTATAAGATGAATGGAATGGTGAAAGGGGTAGTGGCGAGAAAAGTAGAAGAGAGAATATGGAAATGGATGATTGAAAATATAAGAAATAATTACAGTAAGAGAGATCGACATATATTATGGTCATATAAGAGTATGAATAATAACATTTGGGCATATATTGGTTCACTATTTTTTAATGTAAAATGGGGATATTTTGAAAAGCATCCAGACAAATATCCATTTCAATCCTTAGTTAAGTTGTGGAAAATGGGATTGATTCCCAGCTTTGATGGAGAAATTTGGCGACTTCATGGTGGCTCACAAGGAAAAGTGCTGTGGGAAGGGAAACCTTAATAATATTATGAGGAGGCATAAAAAATGGGTTTTAATGATATTATTATTGAGAAATTAGATGAAATCGATATTGATACTATTTTAAGAAGCTTAATCGAAGACTCTGATTTAGAAGAAGTAGTCAGTGTTTTAGATATCATCGCTCAAGAAACAGAGAATAAAAATATACAAATGTTCGATGAAGACGATGTTCGTTGTTATCCAGTCCAACAAAGTGATAGATAGAAGGAAAAATGAACGATGACAAATAAAATATTACTTGCTATCGACCCTGGTGCAAGCAAACCTCATGCATATGCTTTATTTAAAGATGAAAAGCTTGTCGATTATGGCTTGATTCGTAACTGTGAAGAGTTAAATTATTTAGTGATGACTCGACAACCCGAAATGGCGGTGATCGAAGACCAGCATATTGCCAAGAACATGCGAGCGGGGTTAAAGCTTGCCCAGGCGGCAGGGGGATTAGCGGAGTTATTAAAATACATGGACGTGCGGGTGAGATTGATTCCTGCAAGAGAGTGGACGAAAGCATTTATGCGCTGGCGGAAAGGCTGGCCGCCTCGCAAAGCGTATTTGCCAGCGGTAGTGAAGATTACTCAA
>QMNG01000041.1 GCA_003647645.1 candidate division Kazan bacterium
GAGCAGGTACCAGTTTGAGAGGCTGGGTTATTTCTGTGTTGACCCTGACAGCACCGCCGGCAGGCTCATATTTAATCGAACCGTAACCCTGCGCGATACCTGGGCAAAAATACAAAAAGCTCAAAATAAACAAAAAAAGAAAACATAAACTCTATCCCCCGCCTTACTTTGTTCCATTTTTGCCCTGAAGCTCATCAAACAAAGAAAGCTGGACCGCCTGTGAATAGAAACCATACTTTGCCAAAAACGCCATATACTTCGCCTTTGACAACAATACAAAATTCTTGATATCAGCCGCTATCTCCGAATCCCAATAATTGTCGCAATCCAGCATTCCAGCGGTTATTTTATTGGCCAGCCACCGTGAGAGTCGATTGTTTTTGATCTTCACTTTTTTTTATTATACCCTTCCCACATAACACAAACCTAACACCTCGCGTTTAGAGGTCGTTCGTTAAGACCCTTATTAGCCATTCTTTATCTTGTTCTTCTTGTTCCAATCCCTTGCGGCAGTCATAGCCAAATATTTCCCAGACACACAGTGCCCACATGTACAGTGCACCATAAACTGCATTCGCGGCGAAACTACACCTATTAGATCGAAGTACCGTTCGACTCTTAGTTCAGAATTACCGCACTTGCAACACGGATTCAGATAGTATTTCTGTTTAATGTCAAGAATCTGACCGTTATTGTCTATCTGTTTCCAATAACCATGATCATCCAAAACCACTTTTAATTTTCTCCTTTCCTTATGTTTATTCTCTTCTGATGTTTCCAAAATTCGAAAGTCACAGTATTTCCAAATCATGGTGAATATCAAAGGAATTGAGAGCACACCCAGAATTGCCTCAAATGAGGTGAGAAGCCTAACCTCGGCCACTGGCCGGAAATCTCCATAGCCAAGAGTGGACCATGTCGTAATGGAGAAATAGAGCGATGTAAGATATCTCTTAGTAATCTCACCAGAGGCCGTGTCAATAATCCCGTAGAAACGATAGACAAGAGAGAATGATAATATAGTAACACAGAATAGAAAGACAGATTTCCAGAAAAGTCGAGAATAGAGCCCCCTCGACCAATTCAGATTTAGTGGGATCATCCAAATCAAAAGTGCGTACTGAGAGAATAACAGAAAAGGAAACAGATATGCACACACCAAGAAATAACTGCTCAAAAATACGAAGATGGCAAGAACGAAATAGAGGAGCCAAGAAACTACCTCCATTATACACATTAATGCAACTCTCATTTTCTAAATTACCAACTTAATAATATACAACATCTGAATGCCAACTTATTTAACCATTTAGTATTTCCCTTCTACAATGTCGATTTCTGCAGAGGTCAGGTCATAAAGTTTATAAACCAATTTGTCAATCTTTGATTCAAGCTCACTCGTATCCGCCTGCGGGTCTTTCATCTTTACTGCTAATATCTTATCCACCAATCTCTCTATATTTTTCTGTGTTGCATCATCAATGTTTTTAGGTATTGGCAGTTCATCTACTTCGTATCCATTCACGTTACTGCTTGTACTTTTACACCTAAAAACAAAATTAAGGACCTTACTGTTTATCAGGCCCAAAATAACGCTAAATGGCATAGCTTTTCTATCAGTAAGGTAATTACATGAGTTTGCCAAAAATGCAGGTGGCTCTATAATTGTGGCTTTGAGTCTGAACTTCTCGTTTACTCCGGTTAGACCTTGGAGAATTATTCTTCGTTTATATGCATCTTGTATTTTCTTCCCTTTATAACCTTGTTGAAACAACTCCACATTCAAATATTCAATTTCACCTTGACTTATTGCAGAAGGTTCGTACTTAATTTCAAATCTATCGATTTGTACTCCTTTTATAAGTATGGCATCTTTTTTGTTTTGGGTCATAGCATTTTTGGCAAACGTCATATCTGCTTCACCCGTAAGGCATTTGGAGATACTGCCTAACTTGATTAGATTCTTTTTAGAATATATTTTTGCAAGGACATTATATTCGTAAGGGGTTGCAATAGGTATTGTACATAAGGAAGGACTTATTTTGATTACATCATCATATTTTAAATCAAATCTGTTCTTCTTCTCAATTTTGCGATCATATGAGACACCGAGATTAAAATTTTCCGAAACTCTATCTTTACAAGTTAAGATAATTGCAGTTGACATTTTTACTTCTTCAAAAACTCTGCGTTTTGTATTATCTCGTTCGGGAAATGCATCTATAGTCAAGAATGAGTGGTGATCAAATATATGTTTTCTCAAATTAGCTGATGTAGTGTCGGTTAAAATTCCAAAGGGAATAATCATAGACTGATATCCGCCTTTACTGGATAGATTCAAACCAAGATTATAGAATATTCTGCAGGCGTTTATAACACCACTTGAAGCCACTGGAAATTCTCTCTTGATAATCTTTATGGCTTCACTCTTTACCAATAAAGCAATTTTTTGATTTTGTTTTTTATTAAATAAACCATATGGTGGATTACCGATGACGATGTCGAATCCGTTAAAATCACCTGTCTTTTCGTTCAGGACCTCCGGGAACTCGAAACGCCACTCAAAAGCATTCCTGTAAATAACGCCACTTTGAAGTTCTTCAATCTCAGCATCTACTTCCGATATGTCTTTTGTCAGTTGTTCTATCCTCTTGACAACCTTTTTGTCTCTCTTGAACTCATCTTGACCAAACAGGCGACCCTGTGAAGTCAAATCATTGAACTCCTTTGCTATTTTCTCACGTTTTTTTCTGATAGGATCGTTCGCGGTTATACCTACATGAAAATCATCCTTTATCTTTTGTATCTGTTTTTCAGCTTCACGTTTCTGTTTCTTATTTTTTGCATTTCTATAATTCATAACGGCAAGTCTGTAAGTTCCTATATCCCAGGTTGAGCCTACCAAGGCATCCCCTAAATCCGAATCTATCGGATACCGGCTTATCAGCGAGTTTCCGCATTTTATATTTATATCGATATTTGGAAGTGTCTCAAGCTCGCCATCCTCTTTATAATACGCATTTTTCAAAAGCTCAATCCACAAACGTAAACGACATATCTTTACCGAATTCGGGTTTATATCCACACCGAACAAGCAGTTTTCTATTATTGTTCTCTTTTCCCCAAAGAGCGCTTTCTGTGCTCTTTGCGATTCGCTGTTTTTGGGGTTATACTTAAAGAAATCACCGTTGCTATCAAGAATCATAAGCTCATCGTTTTCAACGTCTATCAGGTAATCCTTTAGAGGCTTAAGGCTTTCGTCTGTTAGGATTCCAAGCTCCGCCTTAATTGCGATTATCTCGTTAAGCGCGGAAACAAGAAAGTGCCCGCTACCGACAGCCGGGTCGCAAATTTTCAGTGAGTTGATGGTTCCGTTATACTTTTTAAGCTCGGCCTTTTTATATGTGTTAGCGGTGAAATTTACTAAATCGCCAAAATCATCACTGTTAAAATCCGTCTGTTCTTTGAACTTTTGCACAACCGCACGCCGGATTGTTTCTCTGCACATATACATCGTAATAAATCCTGGCGTGAAAAATGAGCCGTCTTTATAGCCGTTTATTTTCTCATATATCAATCCGAGTACTGATGCATTTATCAGCGTTTTACTTTCGTCTGCAATATCTTCTTTACACTCAGATGCAAAATCATACGCATCTAAAAACTTGAAAAGATATTCCAATGTGTTCATTTTTTCCTTATCGCTCTCTACTACAGTCTTTTTATATAACGGCAGATGCGTATCGTCCGGCAGATTGCTGATAAAAATAGTGTCCTTTTCAAGCTCTGTTGGTTCAAATAGTGAGCTGTTTAGATACGGAACGTTTGGGAATTTTTCTTTAATAGCTTTCCGCCTGTCTTTTTTCTCAATAGCCAATACCTCAAAGAACAGCGTGTTCAAATCGTCGTACTCTTTCACTTTATCTGTGTTAAGAAAGGCATAATCATTGCTTTCGTGATAGGCCACGATCTGCGACTCTAAAAGTTTTAGGAAAAGTATCCTATTTATCCATGTTAGAGCAAGCTCCAAAGCTAAATTATAAAGCTGCTCCTCGGTATTATCCCCAAACCGCTCTACTTCTTGTATTCGTGAGAGTTTGTCCAAAGACGTGATTTGTGTTATTGCCGCTTCAATGAATGAATCATCATCACGATTTCCCTGCTTTTTTCGACCGATTAGCTTTTTGCCCCCTTCTCTGTACTCTTCTAAACCGATGATGTGAAGTAACTCACTATAGAAATCTTTATTAAGTGTATTACTGTCGTTTGCAAATGGCAGTTTAAGCAGATGTGTAGGCGAAAGTATCTTTTGTAGCTCGATTAGCTTCTTATCACCTGTCTTGGTTTGTTTTCTAAGGTACTTTTCATAATCAGATATATCAAAATGAGTAAAAGTTATTTTGCTCTTTGCCTTCTCAATTGCTGGACTCGCAATTTCTTTATAGAATAATTCTGTTTTATCAGATGACAGCCTGCGTTGTTCAAAATCTTTGAAATACTTTCTGAGTTTTGCTCGCTCTACAATTTTCTCAAACTCATGTGCATCAAATATAAACCATTCATACAGATTAGTTACGATAAGGTGCCTGATTTCAAAGTTCTTTTCTTTAATCCTTTCCCTTAAGAAGTAAAGCAGAAGCTGCTGCATTCCCTTTTTGTTTAGATCATCGGTTGTTGTCATCTCGGTTTTATTGTTGGGACGTTTTACCTCAATAATGACCCCTGCGCTTGACTTTGAAGTTTTACCGTTGTGTATAACAAGATCGGTTTTGTCTTTGGTGTTCATAAAATAAGGGGCATAAGCAGTTTTTTTTAGGAAATCTTTAAGTAGCCCCTTGTGATATTCTTCGGTCTCTTTGGGATTAACTTCATCGAGCATTCTAACTAATTCAGTCCTTAGAAGCTCAATTTCTTCTCTGGTTACTCTTTGTTTTCTGTATGCTTTGTTAAGCGATTTCTTTATATCTATTTGACCACTCATCTTCTCTTCCAGGGGGTCCCCAAGAGCACATTTACCCACATTTTACAATGCCAATTTGAACAATGCAACAAAATTTTTATCCCGCACCAAATAGGCCACCGCCGAAATTTGGTGCGGGGCTTTAACACAACCAAAAAGCCTCCCGGCTCACCGGGATTCCACAATTTTACACTTTGCATTTTACATTTTACATTTCTTCTCAGCCTTCAACCCGGCTGATAACGAAATATCGAAGATCCGGCAAAGCTTTACCGCTGACGGACAAGCGACTCTTTCCCCCTGTTTTGCCCTTTTAGAGGGCATTTTCCCACCGGCAAAAAAACGAAAAAATTTTTTAATTGCAATCTCAAGTGATGATGAGATAATGCCGGGTTACGGATGTCGGCGATTAAAAACAGAAAAAGGAGCTTTAATGGGACCAGTACTGCATGGGCTGATAAAACTTCAAAGTGTAGAGAACAGGCTCCGTGCCGTCAAATCCAAGCTCGCAAGGTGCAGAAGAACCGTAATATTCCAGGAAA
>QMNG01000042.1 GCA_003647645.1 candidate division Kazan bacterium
GAGTGCCTTGGGCGTGACCAGATCCACAGAACAACCTAAGAGATCTTGCAGGAAAAACTTTAATCTCATATATTGCTTGAAAGTAGCCTTGCCGTGAAACTCCACCAATATATCAATGTCACTTTGTGATGTAGCTTCGTCCCTGGCTGTAGAACCAAAGATAGCAAGAGACTTAACATCGAATGAATTTAGCTCCCTTCGGTGCGAGGAAATAATCTCAAACACTTTATTTCGTTCCATTTTTTACTCCCCAGAGTCTAGAAGCCCAGACTCTTTTTGCGTGCAAGGACTCCGTCCACCCAACGTTTTTCATCAACATTTGCGGGATAAAGTGCAGAAAGGGCCTGTGCCAGTCTCCAAAATCGTTGATCGCGGCCAATACCTTCTTCAACAAGAAATCTTTTCAGAGCTTCACCCCTACCAGCAGCAAAAAGCAGCATAGATTGGTGTAGCCGATCAAGAACTGTCTTGCCTTCTGAAAGCATAAATCTCTCATCAAGATCTGCCTGCTCCTCAGCTTCTTCAAGTGCTGTCATGAACCCTAGCTTCATCTGTTTGTCTTTCTTGCCACGTTTGCCTTTTGGTACCTGGGCGCTTTTCTTCCCAAAAAGGTAGTGTGACCGCTCCGATACAGGAAGTAGCCTTGCTTTATCTCCCTTAATTTCTACAAGGTGCGAAAGTCGTTCCAGATGCGCGCCAAGGCCCTGAGCGATTTTACGTGCTGCATCGTACTCAAGGACATACCCGGTGCTAGCAACTGCTTCTCCTTCCCCGTTGCGACCACCATTTCCGCCAGTCGAAATAGTCCACAGCCACATGGCTGTTAGCCTGGCATCTTCTTCAAAGCCAGTTGCATCAGCTCCCTCGAAGATCGTGTTGAGAGCCTCTCTTGCCACAGCAGCCCAGACATGTTCCAAATATTCTTTGAGAGTCACCTGTTCACCATTGGCTTTCTCAACTCTAGAATAACGGGAAAAGATCTCAAGAGCAGGACCAAGGCATGCAAATATCGCATCTGCCCCCACAATGCCTTCTTTGGCCAATCGAGGCATCCACTCGTGAATGCGCTCGGGTAGCTGCTGGAGGACATCTCGCCAGTCACCGATGTCGTCCGCCAAAAGTGAACCATCAGGGTTTTCGCGGGGGCGGCAGACAAGGTGGATCGAGGAGGCGAGTGCGGCGGAATTTTGTGCACGCAGTCTTCCTGGCCGCTCAGTGTCTATAGGCCAGGATGCGGTGACGATCCACCCAGCATCAACCATCGCCTGAAGAAGGGCTTCCCAGCCGGATGTGGACTTGTGGGCGAAAACTACAACGGCAACTCCACTTGGTGCCAGAATACGACGGCCCTCGGCCATGGCCATTTTCATTTGAGTTTCAAACCACGCGCCGTCCTTGTGCGGATATCGCTCCGAATCCCACCCAGCCATCTCGCAACACTCTTCCGCCTTTGGCGAAAGTGGCCCTGAGAACAATGCGGGATGAACGTCACCTACACTCCGTCGCAGCCAGACGTAGAAGAAATCACTCAGGTCTGCGTACGGCACCGCGTTGTAGTAAGGCGGATCGGTAACTAACGCGTGGGCAGCGTCGTCAGGCAGCGGGTGCGCACTAGCGGTGGCCAGTTGGACGTGCCCAGAGACAGCGCCAGTAGTAATATTGGCTTCGCATACTCTCGCAATCCAATCGACTGCTCCCATCCAGTTACCACTGGTGTCTGCAAAAGGGTGTGGCTCGGCAAAATCCATTATCATCGGCAGCGCTTGTCGACCAAATGTGTGAGCAACGAACTCGCCAACGTTCGCCCAAACCACGAGAGATGACAGGTAGTCCGCTTGCCGATCTAACGCCAGGGCCAGACATGTAGCCACGGCCTCAGCTAACTCCGCGCCGCACGCCCCCCGGCATCGCTTACCCGCCTCCCGCACCAGTCGCACCAGTGTCGTCAGCGCGAGTGCCTGGCGGGGGGTGAAGAGGCTCCCCCACGTGTTGTGCCCGTAGATTGGGGCATTAAACACGCCACTCATGATGGGCAAGGGCTCATCCGGCACCAAACTCAGCGGCCCGTCGAATTCTTTCTCGCGGCTGGCCAGTTCCTCCACAGCTGCCTGAACCGCTTTCAGGTCGCGCTCTGTCGGCAGTCGGTAGAACCGGCTCTTTTGCCCAGGCCGCTTGGTCACTACGCACAGCAGTCTCGCATCCGCTGCACCGCCTCGGCGCGCCTTGAGCTGTGTGCGTACCGAGGCTACCGGCGTGGTATAGCCGCAGCAGGGGCAGGTGGCCGACCCGCGTCGTACCGTTCCCTGGTCGGCTAGGCCATAGCTGGGGTTCTCTACAATCTCAATGTCTACGCCGCTTCGGTCGCCCAGGGGCACGAGGCGCATGCCCACCATCCGCCCGCGCCTCTTCGACAGGCATAGCGAACGCAAAAGTGGTACCTCAGCCCCACAGCCTGGCCCCTCACAGCGGATCGTGCGCACCCATAGATAAGCAATGGGGGTGGCCCCATCGGGGTCTCTGGGATAGAACTCTCCCAATTCCCTTTCTGCTTGTTCTTTAACCCACTGGCCCCGCTTCCGGACCTCATCCGCAAGTTTTTGGCCGTATTTTGGGATATATTCCAATATAACCTTATTGAGCAGGACCGCTACTGGGTTGAGGTCGCTTGCAAATGGTTCCGCACCAACTCGTAAAGCCTCCAAAGGAATCGACCCCCCTCCTGCAAAAGGATCCACAACCAATGGACGTGATCCTGGCTCTCCCCCCAATGCCTCATGCGCTGCTTGAGTCAATTTTCTACTTGTCTCCAAGTACTCGGAAACTGTTGAATTATCCCAATTGGCAAAATCGGCGATAAAATCAAGTAATGCACCACGTAACTCAAATAAGTCGTCCAGATTGTGTTCATCTTTTGAGATGGCCACAAAACGGGACCAGCTATCTTTGCTGACTAAATCAAGGTGATTCTTGGCCCATTTTACCATCTCCTCTCGAGCGACCTTGCGAAACATTTCGGGGCACAGTTTGTCAGCAGGGTCAGGCCACAGCGCAGCACAGATCACCGCTCTGCATGCCGCTAAAGGCCGCCTTGCCCACCAGATGTGAAGGGTGGAGATGTGGCCGTGCCGGATAGATTTTTCTCGGCGTGCGTGCGCCGAAATCTGCTTAATTGGCAAATCAACTTCTATCAGACGTTTTGGGTAGCTAGTCATCGACTAATAGCCTCTTTAAGAAGATTGGTAAGAGTGGCGCAGTCCTGTGTCTCAGCATAGACACGCGCTAGTTCACGTGTCAAAGACTCTTTTTCAACACTTAAATGTTTAGCTAAACCGGAAATCCACTCGTGATGGTCAACACTATGCAAACCCCTTCCTGCATAATAGTCTTCCCAAACTATGCCATACCTCTGTCGGAGATATTCGCAAACCTTTTTCTTGGAAAATAACTCTTTCTCTGGTGGCTTAGGGCCTGGCAGAGCAAAGATATTTTTTTTTGGTTCTGGCTGTTGATCTCCGTCTAGTACTGCGGCTACCTGGATCGGAGAATCATTCAAACATCGTATTGTTGTTCGAATTGAGTTATGGTCACCCGCCGTTGTTACACTTATTGTTTGAAGAAAACTGCTGTCGTGCTGGCGAATCATTTCAGTCACAATTGCTTTTGCGCAATCGTCCTCCACTAGTACGTTTAAGGCTTTGTCATGCCCCTCAGTCATTAGGCTCGTCGCCTCTGAGGCAGTCAATCCATGTATCTGGCGCAATATCTCAGCATCTTGATATAAGAAAATCCGAGCGGCTGACGGAAGAGCTCGCAGCAAATACTCGCTATGTGTTGTGAGGAATATTTGATGGCCTTTGCGAATGCTTACATCCATCAGAAATTTCCCTAATTCATGTTGTGCGCTAGGATGCAAAGACGTTTCTGGTTCTTCTATCAACACAAGACTTTTATCTGGCAATGTCTCAAGGACCGCAACTAAGTAGGCGGCACGCCCCTCGCCGAAGCCCATGTGGGCCTCCGAATAACTGGCGCCACCACGGTCAACAACAAGAATATCCGAAGCTCGGTGCCCGCAGGAAACATGGCAGGAACGCATTTGATCATATTGGCGCCCAAGTATCCTAGAAGAAGCGGATTTAATTTGACCACCAACGGCTTTCTCTGAATCAACCTTCAGCAGCCGCGCCTGATATACACTAAAATCCCTTTTTTCAATTTTTGGAAGAAAAACGCCGACACCGGCGAAAAAAATACTTTTTCTAGGGCGCCGAGCATATCCTGACCACCTCATTAGACTACGAGATAAAGTTAACTGCTTGTGGGTTCGGTCTTTTTGCCAAAATTTATAAACTACTCGGGCATCCCTCTGGTATGGGGCTGGATCTAGTGTGCCGACGACAAAGAAATCCCGAAGATAAAAACTTCGACCAATGGTGTTCTTACAGCTTACCGCTACAAGCTGAAGAATAGTCGATTTTCCTGTGCCATTCAAACCACAGAAAGCTGTTATCGGACACTTGATATCCACGAGTGTGTTTTGATGACATCGGAACCCCTTAATATGTATCTGCACGAGAGCATTACCGAAATTTGCATATCTATTTCCGTCCGAAAACTTTGACTGAAGGATATTTCGAGGATCACTCATTATCCGCCTCCAGAATAACCGTGGGATTCAGACAGTAATGTTCAACCTTTACAAGCGGCTCCCATCTTAACCTCACGGGATCCCGGATCATGTGAATTTCCGGTATCGAGGCACAATTAAAAACCACATAAAGCCAATAGTCTTTTCCAAGGCGTTCTGCAGTTTTATACTCATTAGCAGTGAGGGCTACTTCGCCAACCGCCGAGCGACCTTTAACTTCAATGAATCGAACCTCAGTAGCGGTTTTAGGGTCTTTCGGATGGGCCTTACGTGATATGAGGTCAAATCCTCGGTTCTGGTCTTCAACACTTTCTACCTCTCTGCCATTTTTCTGCTCATATCTAATGACCGCATCCACGGCAATTCGTTCAATCTTATCGTCCTTCACTAGGGGTGATATCTCAGGAGACGATCTCTCTGGGTGTGGTAATACCCAAGCCCGTCCCAAATACTGGATATCTCCAATCATACACTGTCTTTCCATTTGGAGTTCTTCTCTCCTGCGTTCCAACCGGCCATTAAGTTCATCAATTCGGTCTTCAACTTTCTTGATATTAGCGGCAAGTAAAGGCGATTTATCATCTTGCTGCTGCTGTTCTAGAAGTTCTGCCATCTTGAGATTCTGGCGATGGATCAGCTCGTTCAAACTAATTTCAACATGCCGCGAAATTATTTCAATCTCGCGCTCCCGTTCGGCGGCTACGTGTGAGAGGAATGGATTGA
>QMNG01000043.1 GCA_003647645.1 candidate division Kazan bacterium
AGTCTGGTGGTAACAGGTGTTTGCTATCCGCTGAGCTTGGTCTTAGGCTTGTTAGGCTGGGCTTGGTGTGGCTATTCTTTGTACTTGGTAGGAAAATGGGTAAATACCTAGCTCATTTCTATATACAGTTAGAGAAGGTGGTTAGCGATGCTCTTCGCGATTAGCGTTCTTATCGTTACTACGCTGCTCATCTATATGCTTAGCGAGTTCAGCGAGTCTGAGGGTAACGTTGGTTACATGTACGTGGTGTATCCATGGATTACTACGGCTCCTGAGACGCTTACAACTGTGTTCCTTATCTTGGAGGGGAGACCTGTTGCGGGTCTGTTCAACTCGGTTTTCTCTGCTGCTTTCGACCTAGCGGTTGTTGGCTTGGCTGCTATCCGCTTCGGCTCTATAAATATGAGGTCTCTTGTGCCTCTCGGTGTTGCTAGCGCTCTATCGGCTCTTGCTCTAGTTGGGGTCTCCTACGACGGTTACCTAACCTTTAGCGATGGTGTGCTGCTGCTAACGGTTCTCGCGGTGCTAATGGTCTTCGCTGCTACGGGCTACGGTATATCCTTCGGTAGGTTCAAGTACGGTGGTCTCTGGGCTGCTCTATCCATGGTGGCTATGGTGCCCGCTGCTTGGCTGCTATCCAAGGGTGTTGATATGCTCTGTGGCTATGTGCCTGAGTACCTAGCGGGTGTTGTATCAGCGGTTCTAACGTCTCTACCCGATGTGATAGTTGCGCTGGTGTATGGTCTCGATACTGAGGAGGCTATAGCATCTATCTATGGTGCCTGTGCCCACGACTTCGTGGAGTCTATAGGTCTTGCTGCTCTAGTAGCGGGCTTAATGGGTGCTGCGGTACCTGTTCCCAAGCCTCAGCACCTAGCGGTTGTGCTGACGGCTATAATGATGTCTTGGATTTTCGTGATGAGCTACGGTAGGATTACGAGAATCGAGGGGGCTATTCTGGTGGTGTCGTTTGCTGTGCTGAGCTACTTCGCGGTGGTCTTCGGGCTGCTCTGAGCCACATGCTGTTTTTCTGCGCAGCGGTCCTTGTAGAGCAGCGTGCTATACCTATTCTATATATACTAGGTACTCTCCTCGCTCTGCTCCTGCTTCAGGGCTGCTTCTACCAAGCTCATTAGCAGGGTCTCTACCCTAGACCTGTAGTAATCGTCTAGGGCTTTACCGTCTAGCCACGCCTCTAGCAGGTCTATGTCTTCTAGCATCTCCTCCTTTCTCCCTGCGTAGAAGAAGTATAGCATGGTGTAGGCGGGTTCCTCGGGCACCCCTATCAAAAGTGTTCTCAGGGTTCTTGCGAGGTCTTTACCCTGTTCCTTCAGGGTCTTGTCTGGGTCTTTACCCGATAAGAGGGCTAGTAATAGGTTTACCCCTGCTTTTCGCATACTCTTTACAGATTTCACAGCAAACACCATTTGATAGACTGGTGCTAAAGCATATAAGTTTGTGTAATGGAATGTATTAATGAAAAGAGGTGCAAAACATGAGTATCGTTGCTAACAGAGACATCTGGAACGCAATAAAGGCGGATTATGTAAACACCTACGCCTACAGGATATGCAGCTTCCTCTTTACGCTGTATCCTGAGGAGGCTAGGAGGGTCTTCGGAGACATCGAGGGTTGTGTGAGAGAGGTTAAGGATGATGCTGAGGTATGGATAGAGAAGTGGCTACCTAACTACTTCTCGGGTATCGTGGCTAGGGTTAAGGGCACGTCTAGGTAACCCAAACCTGTTTTTTATTACTAGACCTTTCTCGCTCTCGGTATAGCATATAAGTTTGTGTAATGGAATTAATCTTTGAAAAGGGTGAGTCTAGCATGTGGAAAAGCATAGCTCTAGGTGCCCTAGTTGCTGTTGTAGCGTTCATATCGCTATGGTATCTGGGCTTCAGCTCTGGTGAGGCGTTCTATCTCGCCTTTACCATCGGTACTGTAGCGGCTGCTATCGGTGCTGCTAGCGAAAAGGAGCAGGCTGTTGGGGAGCTGGGCGCCTTTGCTGCGCTTATACTAGCGATGGCTATTATGTCTAGGTACTTTGCTCCTAGCACCGCTACGATAGTGATGCCCAACGGTATGCAAATAGAGATTCCTATGAGCACAGTACCTTGGATAGGCTTAGGGCTGCTGGGGTTCTACGTCGTTGGTATCTACATGGGTGCTGACCCTAAGCGCCTTGGGCTGTGGGTGCTCAGCATAGTGCTGCTACCCCTGTGGGTTACTACTGAGGGTGTGCTGAGGGTGCTGTTCACGGTGGTATTCGCTCTTATCGGTGCCTATCCGCTGGTGTCTGCGCCTGCTGCTGGTGGTGGGCTGCTAGCTGTTCTACCGATTATGAGCGTTGAGCGCAGGGCATTTCAGATAAACGTTGAGTATATCAACACCGCCTACCTGTTCCTGCTACCCGTAGTGCTGTTCTTTGCGCTAGACCCGTTCAAGGTGGTTAAGAACAAGATGGTTAGCGACCTAGCGGGCGTTATAACGGTGTTCCTAGCGTTCATAGATATTCTAAACTATGCTTGGCTCGCAGCCTAAACGAAATTGGTTTTTTACATAATTCTTAAAGCATATAAGTTTGTGTAATGGAATTATCTTTTGAAAGGAGGTGTTAGATTTGAGTATGGCTGGGGAGAAGACGCTACAGGTTGTTGGTGTTCTGCTGCTCCTCGGAGTAATCGCTATGGGCGTGCTCACCTACACGGAGATGACTGGGCACACGCAGATTCTGGAGGCTATCAAGGAGGGTGTAGAGACACTAAAGAACTGGTTCATACCCAGCGTTAGCGAGCTGAGCATAACTACAGGGGAGTATAGTGGGCTCACCATCACTAAGGAGGACAACAAGGTTACTGTTACGGGTAACCTATCCGCTGGGTCTAAGTACACCATAGTAACGGCTGAGCTGAAGACTGATAAGGAGGCTACCCTGCTGCTAGACCTCAGCAACGGGCTTAGCAACACTAGCGTGGATATTGAGGTAACCGCTACCGATGCTATAGTTGATGGTGATACTAGCCTCAGCGTTGCTGCTGGGGGCTCTCAGCTCATAAAGTGGGTTATCTACCCCAAGACTGAGAACGCTACTGTGAAGGTTCAGCTAGTTCTTGAGCCCACGACCGATGATAGTGGAACTGTTGTAGCGGAGTTCCTCGTATCCTACAGAAAGTAAGGTTAAATCGGTTTTTTACAATCTATTCTTTGGGGTTTGTGATGGGTAACAAGTTTAGGCTAGACCCCTTGCTGGAGACTAGGAGGGGTACCTGTAGGATTATAGAGAGGTCTATAAAGGACTTGGAGAGCCTCGGGTATGTTAAGGATGCTGAGAAGCTGAGGAGGATATACAGGGAGCTATGCGGCTAGGTTCTGCTCCGCAGGTCCTACTCAGACTTTTTATGTAAGAGGCGCTTCTGCGCGGCGGTCCTTGTAGAGCTGTGTAAGCTATTTATCATTTGCTACGGTATATCATTTGTGAGGTGGGTGATTTGGATAGAGAGTGGTGGGAAGCTGCGTTAGTGATGGCTGTTGTAGTAATCGGTATGGTGCTGGGGAGCTACGCGTTCTTTGATGGTTTGGTGAGCTATGCCCAGAGCAGCAGTAACCTTAAGTACTTTGTGCCTGTTGCTGCTTGGAGCGATGGTCAATACATCTACATAGCTGGGTATAACGAGTCTAGCGGCTATGCTGCTCTTGCTAAATTCGAGATTTCTAGCGGGCTCACGGTTGGCTACAAGGAGTACATAGACTACGCTAGGTGGGATATGGTCTATGCATCTCCCAAGAGCGATTACGTCTATGTTGCTACCAACGGTGTTGTGGCTGCTGTGAGCAAGTCTGATTTGAGCTTGGTAAACACTATGGCGCCTACAGGTAGCTACGTCGCTGCTATGGCTATCTACGGCTCGGAGCTGTACATATTCAGCTATCCTACGGGTAGGGTCGGTGATTGGGTACATGCTGATAAGTGCTCGCTAGACCTATCGAGTTGTACTAAGGACTTCGCTTCTTCGCGGGTAGGTTTCGGTGGTGGGGGCACTACTGAGGAGGCTAACCACGAATTCGACTATGCGGTTGAGCTTGGCTATGTAGGTATGTTTGCTAACGCTACCAACGATTACCCCTATGTCTATATGGCTAACTTGGAGCAGGTAGCCTCAGCTTCGGGCGCTACTGATTACATAACGGGGTATCAGCTACCTGCTGTGAACCTCCACCTGATTAGCGTGGTCTATGCTGCTGATTTGGGTAAGTGGCTAGCTGCTTTCACTAGTGATTTCGTTAATGTTACGGTCTATGCCCTGAGCTACGACGGTGGTACATCGGTCTCTAAGTATGCTGAGGCTACCTGTACCCTATCGGCTCCTGCTGTGTCCTTTGGTGTTGCTAGGTACGTTGGTAACAACACCTTGGTATTCGTGTATAATGATGGTAGCGGTGTCAGGAGGGATTACTTTAGGATTAGCCTTGGTACGGGCACCTGTAGCTTCGATAGGAGCTTTACCGATGATGGTATGGAGTTCCACAGGGCTGCGGTCTATGTAAATGGGCTGCTCTACTACTTCGTATACGACCCTGTGAACCACGAAGCTGTGGGGCTCTCTCAGCCTGTTGCTATTATGTACACCACGGTGTATAGCACCGTTACAAGAACCATCACTAGCCCTGTTACTGTGTACACCACGGTTACACCAACTACCACGGTTACAAGGACTGCTACGGTTACCCTTACTGTTGGTAGGACTGTAACCACGACTCTTACCAAGACTGCTAGCGAGACCTACACGGTTCTCTACACGGTTACGAAGCCCTACACCACCACGATTACGACTGTTGTTGAGTCTCCTGTTACGGTTACGGAGACTGTTACAGAGCCTGTTACCGAGACCATTACAGAGACATCGCCTAGCACCACGACCTACACGACTGAGTACACCACGACCTATACCACGACAAGGGTTAGCACCACGACCTATGTAACCACCATAACATCTACATACACAACCACGGAGTGGTACACCACGGTGATTACCAACCCGCTCTGGAATGCTACTGTGGTGAAGCCCACCACGGTTACGGGTACCACGACTTACACAACCACGGTTACCACGGTGGTGCCTGTAGCGGGTATAGTGGTTCCTGTTGGAGCAACGTTCATAGCTGGGGTATCGCCTACCACGGTCTATGAGCCTGTGCCTGTTCCTGTTGAGGTTACCAAGACCACCACGGTCTATGTGCCCAAGGTTGAGAGCGGTGGCTACATGGTCTACCTATTCGTGCTGCTATTCGCTGTGATTCTAGCGGTTCTCTACCTTGCTA
>QMNG01000044.1 GCA_003647645.1 candidate division Kazan bacterium
AAATTATAACGCGCATTTTGAAAGAAGCGGCAAAACAAGGATCTTTCTCCCACGCGTACCTTTTCTCGGGGCCCAGAGGAAGCGGAAAAACAACAACGGCGCGGCTTATAGCAAAAGCGGCGAACTGCGCTTCCCTGAAAAACGGCGAGCCGTGCAACGAGTGCGCCTCCTGCAAAGCCGTAAACGAGGGCCGCAATTTGAACATCATAGAAATAGACGGTGCATCAACGCGCGGGATAAATGATGTCAGAGACCTGCGCGAAAATGCCCGCACCGCTCCTCCGAGCGGTAAATATAAAGTGTTTATCATAGACGAGGTGCATATGCTCACCCTCCACGCTTTCAACGCACTTCTCAAAACACTGGAAGAACCGCCGGAGTATACAATCCTCATACTCGCCACGACCGATTTTGAAAAGGTTCCTGCAACAATCTCATCCCGCACACAGCAATTTCACTTCAAAAAAATTCCGCTGAAAGAAATTATCGGCAAGCTGAAAACTATAACTGAGAAGGAAAACATTTCAATTGACAGCGAGGCACTTGAGCTAATAGCGAGCGCGGCCGAAGGCAGTTTGAGAGATGCAGAATCCCTCCTGGACCAGCTCTCGTCACAGGCGGACAAAAAAATAACAACGGAACAAGTGGAAAATATGATCGGCAAGGCAGGGTTCCAAACGCTGAATGAGTGTGCCGGATACCTTTTGTCGGACGACTTGGAAAACGCGCTTTCACTGATTTCAAAAGTGGCAGAAGAAGGGTATCATCTTCCCCAGTTCACAAAAGACCTTCTTGTCTTTCTCCGCCGCGCGGCAGTACTCTCCGTAAGCCCGAAAATGAGCGAGGAGTTCAAGCGGGAACTAACGGACAAGCACCTTTCGGCGCTTGAAGCGCACGCAAAAAGCTTCAATGTGGGGAAACACATCCCGCTTATCAAAAACCTGATTGAAGCGTACTCGCAGATGCGCTACAGCCAATTTCCCATCATCCCGCTGGAAGTGGCGGTCATTGAGTCAATTTCTTCTTCGTCTTCCTAGCTTTTCGCACTAATATATAAGTTACGGTTGCTATAACTATAAGGAAACCGAGCCCTACCCAGTTATTCCCTGTTCCGAAAGTTATAATTTTAAACACTGCAGCAATAAAAGTTGATTGCGGCTGCGGCTCTGTATCCATTTCCTCCGTAGTAGTAGTCTGCTCAGGCGCAGTTGTAGTAGCAAATTCGGGCACTTCCTGTATAGTTTCCTTATCAGCGGCATTTTCTTCATAAACCGGCTCTTCCACAACAGTATCTTCTGTCTGCGGTTCTTCTACCGGCGATACATATATGGAAGCGCTTCGTCCCTCACTTGCGGCGACATAAATATCGGAACTTGTCTCGTCCAGCATCAAGGACTCGTTTGTTAAATTAAATTCAGCATCCCCCTCTGATTTAGACCGTAATGTTACTACCCCGAATACCTTTGGCGATGAAAAGCCTCCCGGATATCCGGCGGTTTTTACAAGAACACCCGATTCGTTGTCCACTACATCGTACCCTGACTGTTTCACCTCCACCCAATTGGATGAAAACGAAAATCCTGTTACCTCAACCACATCGGCGTCAAAACTTATATTTACCCCTGTTGTATACACAGTACTGACACCGGGGTTAGCAGTCAGTGTAATCGCAAACGTTTCTTCAGGTTCTATCGATATTTCAGTAGGAGACATAACAACAGAAGCGGCATTGACTACAAAAGGAACTAAAAGAAACAGTGCCGCAACAAATATTACAGTTGTTTGTATTTTTTTCATATTTCTACGACCAATTAATCATTAATACATTGAAATCAAGAATATCAACTTTATCGTCGCCATTAATATCTCCAACTATGCCACTGCCGCTCTGTCCCCAATGAACCATCAATACATTAAAGTCCAGAATGTCCACATTACCATCTCCTGTAAGATCGTACTCCGCCTCCTCTTCTTGTTCCTGAGGCGGTGAATAACTACTGCCGCCGCCTCCTCCTCCGCCGGAGGAGCCGCCACCACCGCTTTCCTGAGATTCCTCGGCGATATCTATCTCAATAGGGCTAGTAGGCGCGATATTGTCTAAGTTTGGCGCAAGATTGCCCAGAAATGTCTGTATTTGGTAGGCGTACAGGCCATCCCCCAAATTACTATCCGTATATGAGGTGTCAGTAACTTCGTCCGCAATCAACTCGGCCGATTGCCCGTTCTTTATCCTATATACTCTGTAGCCGTCAATGTCATCCACACTATCCCAGTTTATAGTAATGTTGTTGCCATCCACCTCCGCAGTGACGCTCTCCGGCAGATTAGGCAGAACGCCCCCGCTTGCGCCTCCCGTACCTATTGTTCCTGTAATTTCAGACGCGCGCGCCACAGGAACCGCTATCATAAATATAAGCGCTGTTGCACCAACTACTATTGAAGTTTCTCTCATAGTTATTCAGTTTTAATTCCGTACTCGGTAGTGTAGAATCCCGACTCTGTATCTTCAGGAACTCTGAAGAATACACGGAATTCAACTTGCCGTCCCATACGACCAGCAAGATCTATGCCAGAGATATCAATTTTACTAGGTGATTGGTCTGAATATTCGTTTCCAAGCTCGTAGCTCTTCAGCGAGCCGGAGCCGTTCACTATTACATCTTCAGTATATCCTCCGATCACGCCACCGGTACCGCCGCTCTCATCTATTAGCAGGCGAGTGTTTCCGTCAACTGGTATAGTACTGCCAGAGTCATCGCTCTTTATCCAGTCAGAAAACTTAACCGACATATCTGTTTCGGACATATCATATACCGTGATGCGATACAGAAAATGCATACCATCCTCAAAGGTACCGTTTGCTTGTGCAAAGCTATTTACTGAGACAATATCATCAATCACAACACCATCCGGATGCACAAACTCTATCCGTTGCGCTCCTGTAGCATTACTTTCAAGTTCCACGGCAGTTACATTTACATCACCCATAGAATCATTAGTGATAGTGGTTGGCGCTTTCCCGCTGCTCCACTCGCCGCTATTGTCGCCAAGCAAGCTGTCGCCAAATGAAGCTCCGCCGTCAGCACTCAGCTGCACTTTTCTGTCATAATTGACAAGCGGATAACCATCCGCATCGCGCGCCTCAACCGCAAGCTCGTTGTCATCGTTGATATATACCTGAATTCCGTCTTTGCTCTCATCCTTATCACTTACTACCACGGCAAGTTCGTCAAGCGGGCCACTGGAACCCAGATTGCAAGTCCACTCCTCATTCTCAGAAACAGGCTCGTCAACACAGAAGGGGTTGTAATCCACATTTTCACTTGCTGTATCGCCTATCCCATCCCATATGCCATCCGCGTAGCCCACACCATCTTCATCAGGACCGGAGGCATCGCCCCAGTAGTTTTTCAGAGCATCAATGTTATCTCCAGAATACCAGTTCACACCCTCGGCATTACCGTAAATTTTGTTGTATCGCAGAGATAAGCCCGTTCCAACATCGTCAATGTCAGAATATCCGACAGCTTCTGCTGCGTTATTAGTAAATTCACTGCCTTTAATCACAACATCTGTAAGCCCATCGGATCCAAATCCCACAACATTGTCGTGAAAACTGCTTTTGCTAAGCTCAATATTACTGGAAGGATTCACATATGCCCCGCTGTGCCATCCCGATATGTCAAGATTATCCAGTGAAACATTGCTCGTATTGTAACCAAACAGGATACCGCGCGAACCGTCTGTCTCCGCCGGACTATTGCCCAGCAGTTCCAACTCTGAAATATTATGCCCGCTTGTGCCCCCCAGCACATATACGCCAACTTTACTTTGCCCCGGGAGATCGGCAGGCCCATCTACGGTAAAGCCGCTGAGATTTATATTGTCAGCACCGAGCTGTATGGCTCCATTAATCGTACTCGTCCCAACACCCGCTCCAGTCAAGGTAACTGCTTTGTTTACCAAAACACTTCCATTATAGGTTCCTTCTTTTACATCTACTGCTCCCCCGCTCTCAACCGCGTCAACACCATCCTGAATCACATCAAACGCGTTGTAGCCGAAGTAGAATCCATTCGGCATAGCATCTCCATCTTTCCAGTCGTCGTCAACTTTTGCTTCCGAAACCGGTTCATCTGAGAGAATCGTCATTTCCTCGTCTACATAGTATGGTTCAAAGTTAACATCCCCGCTAATAAATTCATTCTCAATCGTGTCCCGAACAGCTGTTCCCCAATAGTTTTCTACTGCATCAAGTTGTACGGTGGAGTCATTACTAACTGCTGTATTATTGCCAAGAAATACATTCTTGTCACTTAGCGCTACTCCATTGGCGGATCTAACAGAAACGCCAGTGTTATTGTACTGCACCGTATTGCCGTTCACTTTAAAGCCAGAAAGCACTTGTGAATCATTGAGCCCAATTCTAATTCCTTCATAGAAACCATTCTCTGGAGCAGTACCTCCTACCGTATTACCGCTTATAACAATGTCTGATTGACTATCGCCTGCTATATTCCGAACATTAATTCCTTGGTAAGAACCTTCAACAGTTAAATCAGAGGGAGCTTGGTCAGTAATTATTATATTCCCCGTGATGGTGGTCTTTGACCTCTCAGAAGTGATTGCTCTCAATACTTTTCCTGTAAACTCGTTATCGGACACGGAAACAATACCGGTTGCCGCACTTGGGTTTATATATATCCCCTCATATCCCCAGTTGCCATTTCCCTGATGAGCAAACGAGTTTCCGTGGATATACAGCCCCGAAACATCTACTCCTGGTAGAGCTGATTCAGAATATGTCTGAATCGTCTGGGAAATATCATCAGTAGTACCAACAGCGTTAGTTAGAAAATTATTATCGTAAATCTCTACATTTGAAGCGCCAATCACAATACCGCTTGAGTAATATCCGCTTGTATAATCAGGACTCTGTATCGTGAAATTATGTATCTTTGCCCCATCTGCAAGTACCTCAACATTTGGAACCGCGGCAGGAAAATTTTTAGCATCCACCGTGGAGATTCCTTTAATCATAGTACTACTTTTATCCTCGCCGGTTAGGTCAATGGCTTTATCAATAAGCAAATCCTCTTTGTAAGTACCTTCTTTAACAAGCACAGTGTCCCCTGGTGTTGCCGCATCAATTGCCTCCTGAATAGTGTCAAAGTCGGCAGGTCCATCGTCGTCAACGGTAAGGATATTATCATTGTCAAATACTATTG
>QMNG01000045.1 GCA_003647645.1 candidate division Kazan bacterium
AAAAGTAGCTAAGATTACCCCATCCATCCTGGCAATGCTTATAGCTTTATCCACATCTTGAGTGGAGGTAACACAGACAGGACAGCCAGGACCTGATATTAGGTTTATCTCATCCCTTAGAAGATCTTTGATACCACTTTTAAGTATGGTAACAGTATGAGTTCCACATACTTCCATGAAATTATGTCTCTTAGGGGTCAAAGTCCGAATCTTTTTGACCAGTCCATCAGCCAGTTTACGGTCTCTAAGCTTATCCAGATACTCCATTTATCTCTTCCAGTAATTCTAAGGTCTTTTTTGCTTCTTTTTCATCGATCCTTTTGATAGCAAAACCAGCATGAAGAAGGACATAATCTCCTTCTCTTACATCAGGCGTTAAATCAAGCGCCACCTCTTTCTTTAGACCGCTCAGTTCGACGAATCCTCTATTATCTTTGATTTCAACTACCTTAACCGGAATAGCTAAGCACATCCCTGAACCTTCCTTGCTGCAATCACTGCCTGGCCTAAACAAATACCACCGTCGTTGGTAGGAACCCTCTGATGAAAGAAGGGTTCAAATTGATACCTCCTTAAGTTATCCAGAGTTTTTTTCAGCAAAAGCCGGTTTTGAAACACCCCGCCACTTAATACCACCTTATTCAGTCCCTCCTCCTCCCTTATCCTGCCACAGATTCCTGAGATAATATCGGCCATGGTCTGATGAAAACGGACAGCAATGACGGATTTAGGCACTTTCTTCTTCAGGTCTTCAATGATTTCTCCTATTATCTCCCAGGTATCTACTATCAACTGATCATCTTCCTCCAAGACTCTCCATTTGTAACCACTACCGATAGTCCCATCCTCAGAAACCATCATCTCCAGTTCTATAGCTGCCTGACCTTCATAGGTGATAGAATCTCTCACCCCTATTAATG
Source organism: candidate division Kazan bacterium (assembly GCA_003647645.1). Taxonomy (GTDB): domain Bacteria; phylum Patescibacteriota; class Kazan-3B-28; order Kazan-3B-28; family Kazan-3B-28; genus B79-G16. Next base: position 921 of record QMNG01000045.1, read on the forward strand.
ACGAAACTGCATCGAAGAGTCTACCACAGCTTGAAGTCAGGGGAGAGTTAATCTTCTTTTCTATCTGGCCCATGATAATCTTTACTTCTTTCTCATTCAATCGGGAAAGAAAATCTAGATTTAAATGTAAGATTTCTCTCCCAAAAAGGCAAAAGAGAAAACTCAAAGCCATTCTCGAGGGATTCTTTATGGCAGCCTCCCCACCAGGCATAGGAGTATATCGTAGGTGACCCCGGCGCTTGAAAGAAGAATAATCAGCTACCAGAAACTCACTTCCCCATATCTTACCATCATCTCCGTATCCTGTTCCATCAAAAGCGACTCCTATCACCTTCTCATCCAGACCATTCTCCGCCATACAGCCTCCAATATGAGCATGGTGGTGTTGCACTGTAAGTAACTTTTTACCTCTCAATTCTTTAGCATATCTGGTAGAGAGATAGTCAGGATGTAGATCACAGGCTATAAAGCAAGGTTCTATCCGAAAAAACTTCTGATAATGTGAGATCGTATCCTGAAAGAAGTTATAGGCATCCACGTTTTCCAAGTCTCCAATATGTTGAGAGATAAAGTAGAGATTCCCCTTTGAAAGACAGAATGTATTCTTAAGTTCTGCCCCACAGGCAAGAATCCCGGGAGATTGAATGGGAAGGTAAAGGGGCTCAGGGGCGAATCCCCGAGACCTCCTGATTAACCTCTCCTTACCCTCTTCTACAAAAACTACCGAATCATCACACCTAAGGTGGATTTCCCGATCATGCATCAAGAAAAAGTCAGCCAGACCTTTAAGCCTTTCTAAGGCCTCACGGTTACTTATGGTAATGGGTTCCTCACTTAAGTTTCCACTGGTCATAACCAGAGCTAAAAATGAATCCTTAAGCAGTAGATAGTGCAATGGAGTATAAGGAAGCATTACCCCTAAGTATCCATTATGGGGGGCAACCAAGGAAGAAATGGGAGACTTTGGCTTTTTTAAAAGAAGCACAATTGGCCTCCTGGGATTTGTTAGAATCTTCTCTTCGTCAGGGTTTACATAACAATACCGCTTAACCGACTGGAGGTCATAGGACATTATCGCAAAGGGCTTGTAAGTTCTGAGTTTCCTTTTCCTTAAGTTTTCTACCGCTTCATCGTTTTCAGCATCACAGGCTAAATGGAACCCCCCTAGTCCTTTAATAGCTACAATATGCCCTTTTTTCAGAAGTTTTATGGTCTCTTTGACTGGATCTACCCCGGTTATCTCCTCTTGATGAGACATAAGAGTGAGCCTTGGACCGCATTGAGGACAGCAGTTGGGCTCGGCATGGAAACGCCTGTTCAGGGGATCCTGGTATTCCTGTAGACAGGTGGGACACATCCTGAAGCAATCCATGGTGGTATTCTGCCGATCGTAGGGAATATCCCGGGTAATAGTAAAACGGGGGCCACAATTGGTGCAGTTAATAAAGGGATAAAGGTATCTCCTCTCATCAGGATCGAATAGTTCCTTCAAGCACTCCTCACAGGTAGAGACATCAGGGGAGACAGGGACAAACTGGCTATCTTCTTTAAGGCTTTTTCTTATCTCAAAATCTTTATATCCCTGAAGGGGAAGACCACCCCGAACTTCTATCTTCTCTATATGAGCGAGGACAGGGGGCCTTTCTTCAATTTCTCTTATGAATTTTTTAAGATTCTCCTTAACACCTTCCGCTTCTATCACCACTCCACCCGACGAGTTACACACCCATCCGGATAGATCATATTTATGAGCCACTCTATAAACAAAAGGACGAAATCCCACCCCTTGAACTATTCCCTTAGCTCTAATGGAGAACCGAGCTATATTCTTGAGTTTTCCAGATCCGCTTTTTTTCGCATCCACCATATCTTTCTACTTTTTATTTTCCTCAACCTTTTTAACCAGCCAGTTATACCAACTATCCAAACCACTTTCAGTTTTACAAGAAATTTCAAAGATATTTAAGTTAGAATTGATTTTCAGGGAATTTTCCTTAAGTCTCTTAAGATCACAATCACAGTAAGGTAAAAGATCAATTTTATTTATAATTAATACCTGAGATTCGCGAAACATGAGAGGATATTTCAAGGGCTTATCATCCCCCTCTGTGATACTTGATATCATTATCTTCATATCTTCGCCTATCCTAAATTCAGCCGGACAGACCAGATTTCCCACATTTTCCATAAAGAGCAGGTCAATGTTCGATAGATCAAGTTTCTCTATGGCCTGGTGGATCATATTGCTGTCAAGATGACAGGCACTACCTGTATTTATCTGGACAACCTCCACTCCCTCTTTAGAAATTCTTGTGGCATCCAGTTCAGTCTGAATATCGCCCTCGATGACTCCGATGTTAACCCTACCTTTTAAGACAGAAATGCTTTTTTCAAGAAGCGTTGTTTTACCAGCGCCGGGAGAACTCATCAGGTTTAATACCAGAGCCCCATTTTCTTTAAACAATCTCCGGTTTTCCTCGGCAATCGCATCATTGGCTGCTAAGATATCCTTTATAATTTCTACTTTCATCTATTCGGCCTCCAGCCCCACTACCTGCAGTTCATTTCCCGAGATAATCTTAAGGTTACTTCCCATACACTTTGGACAGATGAAGTCTAATTCATCTACAGTAAAAACAATTTGACAATTACTACACTTACACCTTATAGGAACGTAATCAATCTCTAAGACTGAACCTTCGGCTTTTGTGTTTTTGGTAATAATTTCAAAACAAAATTTAAGGGATTCTGGTTCAATTGCCGTGAGCCTTCCGATCCTAATACTTATCTTAATGACTTTGGATAAGTTATTAACCAGAAGCTCCTCATTTATTATATTCAGAATACTCTGGGCAATAGTAAGCTCATGCATAAATACAGGTGATCAAAAATGTTTATAGACCTCTTTTAAGACAGACTTAACTATCTCTGGAACCGCTTTTTTTAGTTCCGGGGAAAGGCCTGTTCCCCAACCAAGGTCCTTGGGTTGAATGCCAAAGATGACTACCTCTGGAGACACTCCAAGAAGAGAAGCTAAAAGTAAAACCTCAGGCAATCCTACTTGGTGGAGAGAAAATTTTATTTTATCAGTTGCCATCTTCACCTCTGGGAGGGTAAATCTCATCACCGCTCCTGGCTTCTTCCCCATCTCCACAGCATCAAGGAAAATCACCCTGGGAGTTTCCTTCATTAGATCGATCAGACTTAGTCCACCGGTTCCCCCGTCAAAGACTTTGGCCCCTTCAGGCAAGCTCAACTTCTCAAGTTCACGAGCTATATGAACTCCTATCCCTTCATCTTTCAATAAAATATTACCAACTCCCATTATTAAAACCTTTGGCATCATCAGAAACTTAAATGAATTCCACCTCTAAAAAATGAGTTGAACAGGAGATGCAGGGATCATAGGCCCTGACCAGCATCTCCAGAGCAAGCCTGATCTCTTCTTGAGGCTTATCTATGATAGTAGGCAATAAGGCCTCCATATCTTTCTGGATGTTGCCATGGTTCTGGTTGGTAGGAATAACACAGTTAGCCTCTACACAGACCCCATCCTTGTTAAAAGTATAGTCATGAATAAGCATACCCCTTGGCACATCTACCGCTCCTATTCCTCTGCCAGCTTTAACCGATATTCGTCTGTCTTCCTCCCTAAGCCCTTCGGTTAAAATCTCGTCTATCAACCGAATGCACTCCTCCACCGAATACACACACTCAACCAGCTGGGCAACTGAGTTCATATAGCTATTATAACATATCGCCTTAAGCCCCAAATCTTCAGCAACCTTTTTGGCCAGAGGAGTAAGTTTTTCATGATTCAGATTGAATCTCGCCAATGCCCCTACCATATAGGAATCCCGATTGTGCCGGGTATACTTTGCGGTTGACTGAGGCACAACATATTCATTGACAATCTCCCGGTATCTTTCCACCGGGCAGGTGCCGGTATCAGTAGATGCGATTACTCCATCATAAATCGCATACTCTTCTTCTGATTTAAGTGCAATATATTCAGTTTCCCGCTCAAAAGCAGGGATTTTTTCGGACAGGGATTTGACTAGACTGGCCACTACCTGTAAATCATCAAGAGCACTTTTACACCTTTCCTTTATCTCAAGCAG
>QMNG01000046.1 GCA_003647645.1 candidate division Kazan bacterium
GAGATACTATACCACCAGTAGTCGAACCAGTTCACCCACATCCTGGAGATACCCTTCCTTCACCAGAGGATGCCGAAGTTCTCTTTTCCAGCTGCGATATTACCGAGTATAGTACTGGCGTCGACTCATCATCTATTGAGGTTTTCCTAATTCACCACGAGATGATAATAAATGTTACCGATTCCATAAGATTGGAACCCAACAGATGTATGGGCTATGAGATATATCTCCCGCCTATTTTGGATGTCTATGAACCTGGTGGTCATTACATAGTAGAAGTCGGACTGGCAGATAACGCCGGGAACGAAGCTGGTGGGCGAACGGAGTTTTATATAGGGGAGGCTCCTGTAGATAGTTTCCCGCCCTGTGTCGCTCACTGGGTACCTGCAGATGGTGATACTAATGTCCCCATAACCACCTCCGTATCCGCTGCTATATGTGACCTTTGCGATGCAACTCATGGCCATAGCACTGGAGTTGACCCAGAAACTATCCAGATGTGGATTCTCATAGATGATGGGGAATGGGAAGAGGTTACAGAGACTCTGGAATTGGTGCCTATAGATTGTGGTGGGTACGAGGCGGTTTATCGTCCGATGATAGAGTTCCCGCCAGATGAGGATATATATGTGAGAATTTCCGCCTATGACTATGCCGGTAACCATCTGGATGAGGAAATTTCATTCCACACTGCTGGTGGCGTGCTAGATACAGATTCCCCTTGCATATTAGAATGGTTCCCCGAGAGTGATTCTATTGTACCGCCTGCTGAAAGATATGGCTTCGTCTCCTGTGATATCTGTCCGGAAAGTGAGCCTGAATACCAGACAGGCGTGGACCCTCATTCTATAGAGATAGTAGTCATAACAGATTCGGACACTATACCGGTAGAGGAATACGAGACTATGCCCAACGAATGTATGGGTTATAATGTTTCGTTTATCCCGCCGATTGTAGGAATTCCCGAGGGTTATACTTTTACAGCTTGTGCGGAATTGTCAGATAGGGCAGGTAATAATACCAACGATTGCCATACTTATTATGTAGGCGGGGTAGATACCGTAGATATTACTCCTCCTTGCCTTACCAGATGGTATCCAGAGCCAGGCTCCGTTCAACCACCGGAAGTACATATCCAGGCAAATCTCTGTGATATATGCGACCCGATGTCTCCATCTGAAATACCATCAGGGGTGGACTCATCTTCTATTAGGATGTTCATAACTATCGGTGAGGAAACGATCGAGGTTACCGAAGAGCTGGAGTTAACACGCAACCGTTGTATGGGATACAATGTAAGCTTTTACCCACTGGAAGGTCTTTTCAGCCCAGGAGACACCGTAACAGTACAGATAGTAGCCTCCGATTTCGCAGGACACACCATAGATCCGGTGATGCATTTTTCCATAAGACCGGATGCTATCGAAGACACTATTCCTCCTTGCATTGTAGGATGGCATCCCGCGGACGGACATTTAGAAGGGGATCTACCCTGGGTCTCTATCTGCGATTTGTGCGACACCCTGGAGGACTCTCAAACGGGGGTCAATCCTGCTACTATCGTTGCCAGAGCTATTGTTCACGCAGATACCATAGATATAACCGAGTTCTTGATAATAGAAACCAATGAATGTATGGGCTTCGATGTGGTGTTTGAACTTCCTGGTGGTATCAGACCCGATTCATTCCAGATATGTATAACTGCCAGGGATTATGCTGAGAATTCAGTGCACGACTGCCACACATTCTATATGGAAGCTCCGCCGGAAGATGAATATCCACCGTGCGTAAGAAACTGGCACCCAGAGGATGGCACACTCAGACCGCCAGAAGAGCATATCTGGTTCTCTACCTGCGATCTCTGTGAGGATCTGCCAATAGCTTCAGGTGTAAATGAGGAATCTATCTTCCCATATCTATTAACCACCTGGGGTGATATCATACCGATAGAGGAGTTCATTACCGAGAGGAACCGATGTGAGGGTTATGATGTAGCATTTGTACCGCCGTATGAGATATTTGAGCATCACCGTGAGAGCACTTTTACTGCTTGTGTTCAGCTGGAGGATATAGCGGGTAATTCAGCGGAGGATTGTCGCGAGTTCGTTATAATCCACGAGGAGCCAGTAGATACTATGCCGCCTGTGATAGGTGAGTGGTTCCCGGAGGGGCATACTTATTCACCCGCAGAGCCTTTAGGTGCGGCGATTTGTGACCTCCATTCCGGAATAGAATATGCGTCGGGGGTGGCTGCTTCTACCATTGTTATGATTTTGATAATTAACGGAGCAGATACTGTGGATATTTCCGATGTGTTAGAGCTTCACCCGATATGGTGTGCCGGTTATGAGGTAGTTGGCAGGATAGAATCGGAATTAGTTTCTGATGGTGATTCTATAGAGGTTTGTCTATTGGCATCCGATTTTGCTGGAAATTCTGCAACAGCTTGCCGAAATTACATTATACACGAAGAAGAAGACACTTCTCCTCCCTGTATCAGCGGCTGGACTCCAGAACCCGAAAGCAGGGTAGAACCCTCACAAGAAATAGGAGCCGTCGTCTGTGATCTATGTGGAGAAGACCCCTCTAGCGGTACTGCCTTGGGAGTCGATCCCGAAAGATTGCGGCTTACTGTCCAGATAGATGATATGCCACCGATGGATGTAACCGAAGAGTCCGAACTGCTGGGAGTCTATTGTATGGGCTACAGTATTATCTGGCGAGAACACGACCCCTTACCCTATGGAGCTGAAATAGAAGCCTGCGTAGAAGCATACGATTTTGCGGATAATAGAACCTACGACTGTATCAACTTCAGCGTAGTAGGTGAAGAGGACACTATCCCGCCGGTTATCTCTGGTTGGATTCCCGAGGATGGAGCTATAGGCGTACCTCCCGAGCATAGAGTAGGAGCCACAATATGCGGCGGAGTTGATTCCTCTACTATAGAGATGAGCATTATAAGTGAAGCTGGAGATACATTCGATCCTTTCGCCTATGGTTATGTCTATTTGATTCCAGCCTCCTGCGGTGGTTATAGAGTCTTTGTGCCTACTCTGGAATTCCTGTGGAGAGAGCTTATATTCCCCGGAGAGTTAGTAACTGTCTGCTTATACGCCGAGGATGAGGCAGGAAGAAGCTCTCATAGTTGTATTACTTTCCGTATGATTGGCGATGGACCCTTTGCTACCCTGATAGCGCCCACTGCCGGAAGTTTCACCGCCTGCAATGAGCAACCGATAACCATACTTATAGAGGATGATGATGGAGTTGACCCTGAAACTATAATTCTGGAGGTTAACGAAGAGTCTTATGTAATAGGTTCTCCAGAGCTGGATTTTGCCGAAGATACTCTGATATTCGCTCCATCTGCACCCTATGAAGGGGAAGTTGTAAGTTTCAATCTCGTAGCGGCTTCGGATATATATGGCAACGGGTTGGAAAATCCGTTCGAGGGATTGTTCTATGTCGATACTGTACCACCAGAGATAACCTGGGTAAGACCTGAGGACAGTTCTACTGTATATTCTGAAAGCAGAATTATCGAGGTGGGACTTCACGACTCTTGGGCTGGAGTTAATCCCAGAGCAACTACTATTGCTATTGCTGGTGGAGTATTCGGGTTAGGTTCTCCTGGGTTCCATTGGGGTACACATTCAGGACCAGAACCTGAGGGATTCACATTTATCCCATCCGAGGCAGGAATATACTTTGAACCCGGAGATACCGTTGAGTATTGTGTTCATACCGAGGATATAGTAGATTACTGCGAGCCCAACCAGATAGATAGCTGCTTCCACTTCTTCATCGAACCTATACGAACACACCTGCTTACCGGGTTTGTAAGAGCTAGAGAAACTCTCGCCCCATTACCTGAGGTTGCAATGAGAGCCTTTCACAGATTTGTAGATTCACCCCCTATTACTACAACCACGAACGAGTTTGGCTACTACGAGATAGAGCTTCCCGATGGGCGTTATATTCTGGGCGCATTCCCTTCACGCGGAAGTGGTTATCGTCCGATGTTCTATGACCATCAGCCCGACCCTCTTTCCGCCGATGTAATCAGATTGAACCCGGCGTTGCCAGAAACTTTATCGGGATATAACTTCGAGTTACCTCCTGTTTATCCCGCTCTGTACAGGGTTAGCGGATATGTTACAGAAGAGGATGATGGTCCGATAAATAGAGTATATGTGGTAGCGATATCTTCGGACGAGGATGATGCGCGAGTGGAGTCCGCAGTAACCGACGAGGCTGGTTACTATGAACTGCAACTTCATCCAGGCACTTATTATATGGTAGCTTTCCATCCCGATTATTTGCCGGCCTACTACGGGGGTGGGTTATACTGGAGAGAATCCTCGCCGGTTACAGTAGATGAAAGCGATGTAGATGGAATAAACTTTAGCCTTACTCCAGTCCGCTCTGCAGATGGAGGATTGCATTTCTCGGGAACGGTTGTAGAGGTGGACTCCTCATTCCTGATAACAGAGGTGCCGGTGCGAGGAGCTATGATCTATCTAAAATCCTCTGGTAGTGATGAGATATTATATACTTCGGTAACCGATCAGGAAGGCTACTTTATCTTTGAGGATATCGCGCCTGGATCTTATAGGGTACTTGCACAGAAGACCTATTATGAATTCATAGATACTGACAACTACCAATTCCTTCAGACATCAGAGGAGAATGTAGTATTCAGAATGAGAAGGCTACCTACAGATATCGGGGTTCAAGCTCAAAAACCCGATAAGTTAACCCTACAAGCATATCCTAATCCGTTCAACAGTTCGGTGGCTATAAGGTTTGTTATTCCTGAAGCTGATGAGATAAATCTTTCGGTCTATAACTTAGTGGGCGACAAAATAGCTGAGCTGGGTAATGGATTCTATAAAGCGGGCAATTATGTTTCGTTCTGGGATGCCAC
>QMNG01000047.1 GCA_003647645.1 candidate division Kazan bacterium
CAATAATTCGAAGCTTAAGTACATCCGTTTATCTAGAATACCATCTAAGCCGACGTAATCCTAGTACAGGTACATTTGCCATTATGTCTTTCTAACCAATTTATTCCTTTGCCCGCCTTTCCAATAATTCAAGATCCGTCGTTTGTATTTTCACAGCTTTATTTTGATTACAGGACTTCAATAGATACGCCCAACTCTTGCAATGCAGCTTTTCTTTTAACGTTTAAAGTTGGTGTACAAATGAAAAGATTTTCCTTAGCTCTGCTTAAAGCAACGTAATAAATCCGACACTCATCATTTTTGTTATGATCGATATCCGGATTTATGATGTATTCCAAATCATCCTCATTCTCCAATCCGACGAGCACCGTATCATATTCTCCACCCTTTGCCTTATGGATCGTCCTTATAAGACTTTTGTCATCTTTAAGCCTAAGGCATTGTACAAAATCTTTACATTTCCAGACTTCGGCAAAATCTTTTATTTTTCCACGAGTTATTGATGCTCCAGCTTTAATGTCATACTTTTCATCTAGATATTCTACGAAATGATTATTGAATTCTAACAAAGATGCTCCCTTCCATTTTTCCCATTCATTGACAGCTTTCTGAAGACAGTCAATTGCTGCTTGGCGTTTTTTGTATTTTGGGATAGGTTTTCCGTTTTTGGATTTCTTAAGGCTCCTTTCAATACCTTTGACTGATTCTTTGAAATCTTTCTGGATCGCTAATTCAACCCCAAACATCATAGCATAAACAAAACTGGTCCTTTCCAAGTTTGAATCAATATTTCGAAGGTCATCCCACAACTTATCGAGCTTGTAATCACTCTGGCTTCTAATTTGGCCCACATAGTCATTTCTTCTTACTAAGACCATAGGTACCGTCTTTGCTTCCTTCATTATCTTCTCAATGCAGTCGTGAATACAACCAACGATTAACTTTACTGGTTCACCTTTTTTCCCGGTTACTGATTTTTGTTTAATGTCATCGCCTCTTATATGGTTCAATAGATGAATTATATTTTCGGTGCTTCGCCTATTGTTTTCTATTTTGTAATCAACGCTATTATCTAAGATGAAGTTTTCAAAGTCCTCTCTACACGCTCCCTGAAAGCCATATATTGATTGGGCAAGGTCTCCGATGACCCCAACAATTGTGGCCTCTTGGGCAATCCATCTTAAGATACGTGTTTGTATTGGATTGGTATCCTGAAATTCATCTACAAAAACGTAAGGGAACCTGGCTCTAAGAAAAGGTAATATTTCTGGATGGTTTTTTATCAAAAGATATGAAAAAAACAAAACATCTTCGTGATGCAATTCTCCACGGCTCCAGTAGTATTGCTTATACCTTTGTAGAGCAGATTTACTAATCGAATAGCGGCCTACTTTGAGTTTGTACCTATCACGCGGTAGGCATACTAATTCTTCGTCTTGGAAACACCAATCCAAATTTATCAAACATTCATAAATCTTTTTTTTATCTCGTAAGTAGGCAAGTTTGTTGTCCTTTTTCCACTCATACATTATTTTTAAACTTGGGATATGCTCAGCATGTCCGTCTAGTCGTTCAATGTTAATTATATAACCACCGTCATCATCTTTTAAAAGAAAAGCATATGGCTTAATGACGTTTGAATACAAAAAGCTATGTATTGTCGCCACTTCAACTCTATTTGCAGACTTCCTCAAACGCCTTTGAATTTCCTCCACGCCCGCGTTAGTATAAGTAATACATGCAATTTTACCACACGAGCCCAATCTTTTAGATTGCCTTAGTACGTTTTGAATATGATTCGTTAACCAATAGGTCTTCCCAGCTCCAGGACCAGCAAATACTCTGAAATGGTGTTCAATGTCTGTTAGCTCCGATCCTGAATCAATTGTTATGCACTTTGACCAGTCAATCATATTACTTTAACCATATATCCAATTAACAACATTCCGTATATATTCGGGTACCTTAAAAGGAACAGCTTTTTCTGAATCTAGGTTTAAACTCAAATTGTATCCCAACTGCAAAGCATTCTCTCCTTTGACTTTGTCTATAGCCTTTAAATAATAAGCTGCAATTAGGGCTCTCTTTTTATCATCTTCGCTAGGCCATTCAGACTCATCAATCAACGCTGTCAGTTCCTTATCCATATTAGGAACCTTCTTCAATGGCTCTAGATCATCTCCAGGATATTGTTCCATCAATTTCTTAATAGTTTCTTTATTCTTTTTCGCCATGCAATCGGTAATTAAGAGCCGACAATTTGGATTCTCAAAAGCAATATTGTATTCCAATGTTTTTCCCTTACCAGAATCATCATAGAATATCTGAATATTGGATGATTTGCCTTCTTTCAAAGAAGTAGCAATGCTAGAAATAGACCTATACTTTTCGTTGTTTTTTTTAATTTCGAAAGGATAACATTCAATCCAGCGACCCCCTGCAAATTTCGCTGGATCAGAATCAATTATACAAGCAACCTTTTTATTAATAGCATGTCTCTTATATGGATCGGTCCGATCAAAATTAAAAAGTTTCAAAAAATGCTCAAAGTGCCGCCCACCAACGTTAATGACAGAAACGTGTCTATCAACAAGGGGTTTGTTTTCATATTCACTGAAGCAGTGCAATAATATTTGTTCTGCTATCCCTTCAACAAATATTACGGAACTTGAAAAAAGCATATCGGATTTGGTTGCATCCAAAAAACGCTCAATGAAAGCTTTGGATTTTTTGTCCTCGATTCTCTGCAAGTCAAAAACTTTGCCTGGATAGGCTACATTCAACTTGTTACTGTCATCAAGATACATGCAGATAATTTCATCCAGATTGACAGCTGCCGTAATATGTGTGGAGTGAGTGGTAATAAACAACTGGCGAACCTGCTTAGCTTTATTTATGTTTTCTTTTAGGAATTTAAGGAACTTAAATTGCATTGAAGGATGTAAATGCGCCTCGGGTTCTTCAATAATTAGAATAGGGAATACTTTTGCATTCTCCTGACCTACATATCTTGAGCAATCCATTTGCATTTTTGCTAGCACTAAAGCCATGAATATGAGGTTGTTATAACCTAGACCATTGTGGGTAGCAGGGACATCAATTCCAGTTATGCTGGTGATTATCAGCTTAAGTGCTGATAGAAGCTCGGCTTCACTGATTTCTCCTTCGAATTTTGGTGTTCCCCCCGCTGAGGCGCCCGTATATTCAGAATATTCAAGAATTGCATCAATATTCACACGGTCCTTTAACGAATCAATAATTTTTTTCGAACCTTTAAAAAACTTATTCTCTCTTTCATCGATGATTCGTTCTCTTTCGCTGTCTTCAAGGTCAGTATTCGTTTTAACGTCGTCATCTAAGAAATAGTTTAATATTTCCTTCAGCATTGGATTACGCCCTAAAAACATCGTCCTTTCAACATCTCTAATTGGCTCTAAGAGTTGATAATCAAATTTATCTAACAAATCAGGCTCTGCCCGATTATTGAGTTCAGGGATTCCACCGTAAATGCGGGCGACATATTTTCGTATGAACTTCTTTTTGATTACCCTCCAGTACTCATAGGATGTTGTATTTGGACTGGATATCTTTTTTATTTCCTTTTGATAGTTATCAACTTCGCTTTCAGGTAGGAAAAATGAATATGTCAGTTTTGCTTCATACGGTGATTCAAGATTAAGTAGCCATGTTGCGACAAGTGCCTTATCATCAAGCTTTTCGTTGTCTTTTTTCCCGGATTCCTTCAATGTCGCAGAAATAGTTATCTGGGGCGGTTCACTAAAATCCTGAATTTCCTTGCAAAAGTCTTCAATAGTTAATCTCTTCTGGGCATTGGGATTGAAAATCAAACCAAGTGCTTTTATTAGATTGGTTTTACCTGAATTATTGTGACCTATTATAACGTTTACACCGTCATTGAACTCGATCGTAGTGTCCAGAAAGTTCCTAAAATTCTTTATCTCAATTTTGGAGATGTACATGATGTTTCTCCTTATCATTGAAAATATTTAAATTAGATCAAAAATAACATTTTGAGAACTTTCCATTTTGCGGATAAAAGCTATTTCATGAGAACACCTTCTCTTGTAGTGGATGAGCAACTCTGGGGTCGCCCGGAGGTGGGTCGAGGATTGTTTGGTATGGCCGACCCGTGCGCATTGCCGCTGCTATAGCATCATAGGATTCCAGAGCAACCAGCTTGATTCGGAATTCACTACGCCCTTATTTACTTTTCCCTGACGCGTGCAAAAATAGACCAGCCCCTTTTCATGCTGTTCAAATATTATAAGCCCTTTCTCTTTCATATTTCAGGTTGAAACAATAGGCCCTCCATATAGTCTTTCGTATTCACTCAACGCAAACGTGTCCGTCATGCCAGCTACATGGTCACAGATCCCGCGAAGCAAAGATATTTGAAATCTTTCGTCTGCTCGGCTTTCAAGGTTATCGATCTGAGCTCGCATTTTTCCTGTTTCAGAAGGGTTTGCCGTGGGCCAATATTCATGATAATGATCATATATTCTGAACACGTAATTTATGGTTGAGTCATGTAACTGGCGAGGATTCTTGAGATAGGCCTTGAATAGCCGACGGATAATAAACCTTCCTTTCCCGTCCATTCTCTGAACTTCGAATGAATTAAGAATTCTGTTTTTCAAAAATGAATGAAAATCTTTTTCTTTCTTTATGAGGTCATTAGGAAAACAGATTAATTGGGAACCTTTTTCACGTCTAAACTGAGG
>QMNG01000048.1 GCA_003647645.1 candidate division Kazan bacterium
ATATTGCTCCATCGTTTATGATTAAATCCAATTCGCGGGGGGATATATTTTTATGAAGAGAATAGTTAATTTTATACTTACTTCCAAAGGCTTTTATAAATTTGCCATTGTAATTAAATTCGTTTATTAAATTATTTTCTGTGGGCTGTAATAGAAGAATGTTGTTTGGTGAGGCATAGATGGATAACGCTGGGCTAAATATTCTGATTCTGTTAATAAATCTCCCTTTTTCTGAATAGATAGAAAGTCCAACATTATCAAAAACTATTACTTGCTTTAATTTTCTGGCCGAACTTATATAATAAGGCCATTGCAAATCACCGGGGCCTTGACCAAAGCCACCAAACTTAAGTAAGAACTTTCCATTTGAGTCAAATTTATAAACTGTATGCTCTCTATTACCAACTGCATATATATTGCCCAATTCATCAGCATCAATTGGAGGCACAGCTTTAAAGTAAATTATCTCTTGAGGGAATATTTTACCTATAACCAACCTTTCCTTTGGATAAGAATGAAGGGCAAATAATTTTGCTACGAAAGAGAACAATAATAGAAACAAGAAAATTCGTTTCTCCACTCAGAATCTCCTTATTTCAATAATTCTGCCTTCATTAATTAGAATCAAAAAATTAAAGAAGAAATTCCATTTATTTTTATTACACTTTAAATACCATTCTTTCCATTTAATATCCATTCGTCTTATTTCATCTTTATTATCGATATTTAAAAATTTCCTAAAGTTTTCAATATCATTATCTGAATAATCTGGATCAACCAAGAAAATTATCTTTATGGATAGATCATTTCTTAGTTGATTATATTTAGCACAAGGCCGACAAAACGAATCGATAGAATTAATTAAGTATATGGCAGAATTGTAATAATAATCTCTATTCTGTTTTATTATTTCAATCAATTCACGTTCGCATTTATTAATAGTAATATAATAGATAATTGATATTCCTCCAATTGCTACAATAAAAATAAATCCTAAAATCAGCAAAATTTTCTCTACTTTAGAAAATTTAGAAAAAATATTTAATATTCCCATTATTATATTTATCTCTTTTTTGGATTTTTCTAAATTTATATTTACAATTCCATTCTTAAAATACAATAATTCTAAATATGCCTAAGTTTCTTAATTAGCTCTCATCATCAAACCAATTTTTTTTAGCATTTTTCTTTTTTTTTTTTTTAAGAGCTTTTTCTTGATTTTTTAACATAATTACAATCTTGAAAAAAGATTAAGTATACTAAGATGTTTGTCCATTCTTAATTTTACTTCCTAAGAGTGATAGCTTCAATGCTGAAGGGGATTCGAGATGTGTTAACCTGATCTATTCAAGGATAGGTGTAAATGGTAAGCTGAATTCCTATGGTTATGGTAATGAATAATATTCTTTCGGTAGTTGAGCGAATATAATGAGCGAGCATTAGCGAAAGAATGTATTGAACTATAAAATATTGGGCTTTTTTCTATGGGGATTGTATAGAAATTTTTGAACCCAATAACGAGCTTAAAATAATGAGGAAGATTTTCTTTCCTGGATAAGAACACATGAGAACCGGGTATTAGCTAACTATGAGAGGTCCAGGGCCTGCCATATTGAATATTTTCAATCAAAATAAGCATAGATAACCACTCACTCCTTTGAATCAGATTATTTTATAAATACATTTGGAATTTAGTTGGGCTGCCATCATTTGATTCTATCTGTGGGGGCGGGCGGACAAGAGGAAACCGCAGGGGTAAGAGTCTCTCCACAGTAACCATGTGCCCTTTCCCACATAGTGGGCAGAGGTCAACCTCTTTTCCAGTAAGGGCCGCATACCGATGTTTCCAGTCCATTGATTTAAGGGTTGATTCTCCAGGGGACTGGGAGAGAAGTTCTCGGCAAAGTTTTAATTTCTGGGTGCGATGTCGGTTGGCTAGGAAACCGAAGTAACGAATGCGCATAAAACCATTGGGCAGCACATGGAGCAGGAAACGGCGGATGAACTCTTCTGCACGGAGAGTCATAGTCTGGAGTTTATTCCCCCTCCTATAGTTCCTCCAGGTGAAAGTAACTTTTCCATCTTCCAGTCTTAATAAACGATTGTTGGAGATAGCGATACGATGAGTGTAGCGGCCCAGATAATCAAGCACACTCTCTGCTCCTGCGAAAGGTGGTTTCGAATAGACTACCCATTCTGTATTAAAACACTTCTCTATAAGATTTGAAAATGATTCTGGATTAGAGAGATGATTGATAGTTCCGAAAAACTCCAACCGGCCTTTTCTGAAAGCCTTGGTAAGAGACTCAAGAAAGAGGCGTCTGAAGAGACGAGAGAGAACGCGCACGGGAAGGAAGAACTTCCTGTGGGAGTGGATCCATCTTTTCTCATCAGGTGATAGACCTCCTCCCGGAATAAGGAAGTGGAGATGAGGATGGAGAAGAAGATTCTGGCCCCAGGTATGGAGCACAGCCATAAAGCCTATTTTGGCTCCAAAATGTTTGGGATCAGCCGCAATAGTAAGCAGAGTTCCGGCTGCAGCCTCAAAGAGAATGTTGTAAACCTCTCGTTTATTCTGGAGAGCGATCTGATTTAGAGCCTTAGGTATGGTAAAAACAACATGAAAATAGGAGGTAGAAAGTAACTCTGCTTCTCTCTCCTCCAGCCAGCTTGCTTTGGCTAAAGACTGACATTTGGGACAATGGCGGTTACGACATGAGTTGTAGGAGATAACTTCATGTCCACAGTGCGTACAGCGGTCAATATGTCCCCCAAGTTCAGCGGTGCGGCATATCTTGATAGCCCGCATCGCCCGCCGCTGTTCAGGCGAGATCGATTGGCCGAAATTGCCGAGAAACACTTCCCCATACTGACAGAAAATATCAGCCACTTCCAGAGCTTTTCTTCCCATCCCAAGAAGCGAAATTACAAATCAGGAAGAGAATCAAAGGGACTGGTGGTTGTTTTTAAGTCCTGGACAGCAATGTGGGTGTAGACTGTTGTGGATTTGGGGCTTTTATGACCAAGAAGCACCTGGATGGTGCGAAGATTTGTTCCTTGCTCCAGTAAATGAGTGGCAAAGGAATGTCGAAGGATATGAGGTGTTACTCTTTTCTTAAGTCCCGACTCATAACTGGCCAGTCTACAAACCTGACGGACTGTCTCCGGGGAAAGAGGCGCATTCTTCGACTCACCATAGAACAGCCAGGAGCAAGGCCTGTACTCCCGCCAGTAATCCCGAAGCACTGTAAGCAGTTTCCCAGAAAGCATAACATAGCGATCCTTTTTTCCCTTTCCCTGTCTGACTCGAATAGTCATCCGGCGGCTGTCAATGTCGGATACCTTTAGCCTTGTGGCTTCTAAGACCCGAAGCCCAGTTGCATAGACAGTCATTAAAATCACCCGGTGCTTTTTATTCTTTATAGCCTTTAAAAACTGAGCCACTTCATCTGAGCTGAGAACAACAGGGAGTTTCCTCTCCCGCCGGGCAAAATGAATCTTTTCAATATCCAATTTGCATCCCAAAGTGACCTTGTACAGGAATCGTAAAGCAGAGACAGTGACATTTATAGAGCTTGATGAGAGCTTCTTCACCCGAGCAAGATAAAGTAGGAAAACACGAATCTCCTCAATTCCCAGTACTCGAGGAGACTTATGGAAATGATTAGCAAAGGCGGCAACCTGTTTCAGATACTTCTTCTGCGTATTAAGAGAAAGGTTGCGGATGCGCATGTCCTACAACATGCGTTGTCGTAATTTTGTCATAGAAACCTCCTAAGTTTTAGATTGGATGAAGCCAATCTTAGATTTTTCCAAGGAGGTTTACCAGTGGGAAATGAGAAAATATCCAAGTCTAAATGATCAAACGATTATCTCTATACCGCGAAGCGGTTTAGTTCAAATGTCCTTACCGAAATAGTGGGAAAAGTCCTTGACATTTACATTTCCAAGGGATAAATCTCTCTCCCACATCCCCGACACCGAAGCCTTATCCTCCGATACCTCAAAGCCCCAACTAACGTCCGAATCTGTTTATACTCCCGCCCGTTCCTCACTAGCAATCCCCCGCATTCTTCGCATCGACCCCGGTTCCCTACAGCCAGGGCTTCAATCTCCCGAAGTACCTTCCAAAGAATATTTAAAAAAACCTCCTCTCGAAGTCGCAACAACTGTTGCTCAATCCAGTGGACATCATACTGCTTTAGTGTTAAATTAATATCGAAGGATAACTTGATTTCCTTCATGGCTCACCTCCTGTGTTTTTACTCAAAACAATAGTATAAGGTGAGCCATCAATATATTCCATCACGGTTTTGGAAATGCTTCCCTTAATAAAATTATCAAAGCTACAATTCCAATCCCCTTCTCTTAATCCTTTTTTGTAAGCTGAAAATGCTCGTTGAACAGGATTCCTTACAACAACAAGAAATTTGATTTGCCCTAAATTTCTTTCAATTCTTATTGGTTCTTTATCATCCAATAAATACTCCGGAGTTATTTCGCCTTTTATTTTTTCTTCATTTGAATAAATAAAGAAATTACTATACCAACTTATTCCCTTTATAATAGTTATTCGAATAAATATCACTAAAAAAGTTAATCTCTTTTCTTTGGGACATGAATACATCTGGGTGTTCTCTCAAACATTCATAAATCCACGTAGTACCACATCTTTGTGCTCCGAGACCTAAAAAAT
>QMNG01000049.1 GCA_003647645.1 candidate division Kazan bacterium
GTTTTGTTTGCAGCTATCTTGCCAAGGATGTTTGGTTTGGATGTAATTGTCTCTGCAGCTATGGGGACTATTACTGGTTTGTTCATCTTTCAGAGCTTTGTTAAAAAATGAGGAGGTCGTCTAGTTGAGCTTCATATTAAACTATGTTGATCTGCTGAAGAAGGAAATTGATGATCTCATTGAACGTGAACGTAAAGTAGATGAGCTTATCGATGATTTTGTTAAGTTTGCCAGTAGTAATCAGCTGTTCAGAAATCCAGACGAGTTCTACTTTAAGCTTTATAGTGTTCAAAGCCTTCTAGGTGATTATATTTCATTCCTACTTAGACTTGAAAGTAAAAGTAGTAGTCAATCTGAACTTGAATTTCCATTAATTGAGAAAGTTCCATCACAAACTAAGCAGAGCCGACTTTCAAAGTTTTTGAAGAAGCTTAGAAAGAGGATTCCAGTTGAACTTAAAGCAAAGGGTCCAGTTAAAACTCCAACTATCGAATACGGCCGTAAACTTTTGGAGCGCATAGATCATCTGCTGTCTGAATATCGAAACGCGCTATACTTAATCAAGTACCAGGATACATCAGACAGTTCTGAGAGGCTTGAATACCTTAAATTGATGTATCAGAGTTACATTACTGATTTGGCCAGCGATATTCGAAGCTTCGTTAAAGCTGCAATTCAGCTCAGGAAAAGCGAGGTTGAAAGAACTTTGGAGTCAATTATGAAAAGCTTCGTTAAAGGGTGATGAGTTATGAGTGCAATTGAACTTCAACATTTATTTGAGGAAGCTTTGTCGAGGTTGGCTAGAGGAGATTTTAATAGTTTTATTGGTTCAGCTTCTAGGTTTGCTAATATGTTTGGTTTGGATTTAGATCCCTCAATTTACTTTTACAAGTCTAGTTTGCTTGAAAGGAGTGTTGGTAGTAGTGCTTTGACGAGAATTGAGTTTTCAAATTATGTTTTAGGTCAAGTTCTATTGTTTCGTGATGAGATGGCTCTTGAGGCTTATAGGTTGAAGGCTGAAGCCTTGAAGGCGGCCTACCAGGTTATGTTTCATGTAGTTGAGAGGTTGGAGGATCTTTTCCATAGCAGTATTTTGAGGATTGTTAGCTTCTGGATACTGCGTGATATCCGTGTTGGAGAGGCTTTTGTTAGAGCTGAAACCACCGAGGAGTTCAGTATGCTTGGTAGTATTCTGGCTAAATGTTTGCTGTGTAAAATTCCTTTGGAGGAGATTTCATGTTTGATTGAGGATGCCTTTCAAGTTTATGGTTGTGGTCAAGCTTTGAAGCATGCTTCTGCTATTCGTAAGATGGATTATGTTAAGCTTTTAGAGAAATGTCGGGCCCGCTTCAAAACAAACTATCTTAAGCTGAATGCAGTTGTTTCTCCAAGAATCGGCCGGGTGGAAGAAACATTTGAAGAGGAAGTTAAACTGAGTTATGAGCTTCACAGGCTGTGGTATATGTGGCTTGAAGAGAAGCCTAATCGTCTTCCAGCGCCCTTCTTTATTATCCCAAAAGCTTACTGGTCCAGCGGAACATTGCCTAGAAGAGGATCAATCACAGTTAGGCCGTTTAGATTTCCACCTTTTGCAGTTAAGGGCCGAACTGTCCTTAATACTTTGTTTGGTGTTCTTGGTAGTGGTAAGACTGTTTTTCTTAACAGCATGGCGGTCTATAGGCTTGATCGTGGTGGTTTTGGACTGCGTTTAGAGATTGATCACCATAGAAGGCTTCAAGCTCAGTTGATGGCTACTCCTCTGCATAGGGATCATCCAGCTTATGACTATGTGGTTAATGTGGAGAAGCTTCGGCCCAGACCAGTTGATGTTATCAGTCTAGTTATAGTTAGGAAGGATAGTGATTTGAAGTATGCTAAGCCACCATTGCGGATAGATCGCATTGTTTATGTGGATAATCCTGGAGCCTTTCATCTCGGTCCGCTTTGGGATAAGCTGTACAAGCCTGGCCGATTGATTTGTCTTAAGTTTGTTAATATGCATGTTACTGGTAGAGCCTACACTTCTTTGCTGAAAAGTTTCTTGGAGTTTAGAGCTGAAAGACGGGGGCAGCCAATGTTTGTGCAGATTGAAGAGGCAATGATGGGGGCATCAGCTAAAGTTTCAATGATGTATAGTAGGAGTATGCTTATCTCAGCTGAGGAGGTTGAAATGCTGGTTCAAGGTCTTAGAGGTTTAGGACTCAGCTCAGAGCTTTCAAGCCAAAGACCTAGTTACATTATTGTTTCTGCCCGCGGTCAGGCTAGCAATATTTTTGCTGGTCACATGGCTCCTCAAGATGTTGAGGCTGTTTTTGAAGGTCTTCCAGAAAAAGGTGATTTTGAAATTGCCAAGAGAATTGTTAATGACGGCACAATTAGTTTTAATGATAATTTCAAGTGGTTTCTATGGATTGATAAGACTAGTGGTGAGGTTAGATTTGTTCGCTCAGTTATGCCTCCATGCGGTGCTGAGATATCGGATATGAATCCAGCCGAGATTTTTGAGGAGTATAATTTGATTGCTGATGGCTGGAATCGAGTTAAACGTTTGACAAGTGAGCCTCTCCCTGAACACGAGGAATTTTTGCCAGAAAGGGAGCTTGAGAGAAGACAAAAAGCTAGGACTTCGGCTAAAAGGAGGGATGAGGAAGTTGTCATTACCCTTTGAGAGGCGGCCCAAGATCATCATTACTTTAAAATATTACCTTTATAGGACTAGGCGTGGTTTGCCTATTTTCTATAATTTTCCTTTGCTTGTTGGATATTTGCCTTCTAGTTGGAGTGAGTTTGCTAAGATTATGAAGAAAGCTAGGTGGATTGCTGAGCGTAAGCTTTATCATCGTTTGGGCCGACGAGTTAAGGGTAATCTTGAGTTTTATGTTTTGAAGGTTTCAAGGCATA
The DNA here is from genome assembly GCA_003647645.1 of candidate division Kazan bacterium. Taxonomy (GTDB): domain Bacteria; phylum Patescibacteriota; class Kazan-3B-28; order Kazan-3B-28; family Kazan-3B-28; genus B79-G16. The sequence continues at coordinate 2,902 of QMNG01000049.1, forward strand.
AGGGTAAGGTTAGCCGTGGAACTTTCGTGTCTATTTTTCCTTCAATAATAGTTGATGGCTTCGGTAACATTGTGAAGGTTAAGGCTCCTAGAAAAGAGCATCGTGAGGCATATCGGTTGTATGTGGATTATCTCAGGGACATGTATGTTAAGACTGGTGATAAGAAATGGTGGTATAAGTATCTTGGTGTCTCAACAGATCCGAACTGGCCTTTAACCCGATTTAAGTTTAGTAGGAGGGTAGAGGAAGCTCAAGTTAAGACTTCAGGCTTCTTGACAGTTTTTGATCCTCCTGATAAGGTTCTTGGTAGACCTTTCTGGCTTGAAAGGGTGTTGGATGGAGCTGGTACTCCGCCTGAGCTTAGAAGTTGGCTTGATGATGTTTTAGAAGAGAGAGGAGGTGAGGGTGGTGGGGGAGGATAAGTTAGATGATTTAAAGGAAGCTTGGCGTGAATGCATTCGCAACTACATCAGTTGGTTTCTCAGCCAAAATTACAGTAGAGTTCAAGCTCAAAATCGAGCTTATACTCTCAGTCGGTTTGCACGTATAATGGTTAAAAACGGTTTAGGACCGGGAGACGTTGATTTTAATGTTGCGGTTAAATTTTTGGATTATGAGCGCTCACGAAAACGGCCTAGTGCATTGAAGTGGGAGGTTGATGTTCTCAAAAACTTTTATCGCTACTTAGTTAAAGCTGGATTTGTCGATTCAAATCCATTTGAGGAAATTAGAATTAAGACTACTCCAAGTGAAATTAAGGCTTTAACTGAAGATCAACTTGATAGGTTGCTTAAGGCAGCCTATGAGATTGATGAGGTTAAGGCTGATGCAATTAAATTCATAGCCTATACTGGTCTCCGAATAGAGGAATTTCAAAGGCTGACTAGAAGTGACATTGACTTGGAGGAGGGAGTTATGAAAGTATTCAATGTTAAAACGGATAAAGTCGAAACCGTGCCACTTCTAAAAGAAGCCATAGAAATTCTAAAAAGAAGAAGCATAGACGAAATAAATCAATACTCAAAAATGACATATAATAGATTTATTAAGAAAGCTGCTTTGAGAGCTGGCATAAAGGGAAGAGTAACTCTTCATACTTTAAGGCATACTTTTGTTACGATGATTTTAAAGAAGACTAGAGATCCGCTTCTAACCAAGTTTCTAGCTAGGCATGCAAGTCTAGCAACAACATCACGATACGTGCACCAGGAACTAATAGACGCTAAAAAGAAACTTAAAGAAATCAAGTAATGGAATGTTAGGAAAATTTTCTAATAAAGTTGCTAGGAATGATTCCTAATAAACTGTTAATAGCTGTATTTTCTGGGGATGCCTCTTTTTGAAAATGTTACACTTGAGCTGAAGTGTAACATATACCTGCAATTAACACTGCAAAGTTAATCATAAACTACTATAAGGAAATATAATCCGCTCTTAAGCCTTAATCTCCCTACCATTGTACACCTATAACTCGAGAACAATTCTGGTTCATCTCGCATGATCATGCGAGCGTAATCGCAGTTATGTTCGCATATCACACAAGAGAGGGGATTATAACTAAAAAATTAAGATCCAGCGATGATATAGGTGTAAACTTAGAGCCAGGAGAAACAATAGAACTATGGTTTAAACCCAAAAACACAACCAAAGGA
>QMNG01000050.1 GCA_003647645.1 candidate division Kazan bacterium
ACCGCCCCGGTCTTAATCGTCGGCTCCATTGAACCGGACAAAACCGTCATTACCTTGTAATTGCCGGTAATAGGCAAAGCCGAAACAATCAGCAAAACCGCAATCGCCGCAATAAAGCCCGTAAAAATGTAATAAATTGCCTTAAAAACCCTCATAATTCTTAATTAAGGCTTACTCCCAGGGTTCTGTCTGCTCTAAAATAAACTTAATGTCAAAGGTCGCTTTGTCTGACTGAATTATGTTTCCGGCGTCAATGGGAACGCTCCAGTCAATAACTATGCAATTCACATCGCCTGAGGGCATATCGTCGTTCAAAAATGTTTTGCCCTTATCGTTAACCCATTCTGCCAAAGTGTGAGTTTCTTCAAAGCGTTTGTTATTCTGGCAATTAGGGTCCCAAAAATCCCTAACGGTAACGTTTAATTTCTCTGACAATTCGCCCTCCTGCCCGCTTCCGCAGGTATCGTCAACCTCGCTCTCCGGTTCGGAACAACTTGCATCGTCGTCTTGCAAATTCTCAAAAGCAATATAAACCTTTGATATCCAAGGCGAGCCATCCGGCTTTGGCAAACTCCCGACATTCTTCAACCTTATGGTCGCCGTCCCGCTGTCTCCCGGCTTCACATCGGAAATGTCAAATACCGTGCTTGTGCAGGGATTTTCGTTATTGACCTCCAAGTCCAAACTGCCGGAGACAAAAGCGTTGGCTTTGCTTTCCTCGGTGTCGTTAAGATAAGCAATGGTTCCGCCGGCAACAATCGCGGCTACTACTCCGATTACGCTTAAACTGGTTAAAATTCTCTTGTTCATATTATTTTCATTTTTAATAGGACAAGGGCGCCCGAAAAGGGTTTATCAAAACTACTCAATCACATTTGCGTCAAACAAAGCCGAACTTGGCAAAGCGTTATCTTCAACATTTCTAACTTTCAATTCCAAAGTATACGTCCCGTCAGCAGGGGCGGTCCAGCTCCAGTATTGCCAAGGCGTTTCCCCGCAATTCCCCACATCGTGAACCGCTTTTTGCCACGGAGTGGCCAAAGGCCCTCCGCTGACAATCACCACTGCTGAGTCATCGTCATAAGGCAGATAATCTTTGGCGTCAAAGGCGGCCCAGCCAGCCAATTTTTGGCCGGCGTGCAAATTCACTGTTTGGCGAATCAATGTATAAACGCCTTCGCCCGCTCCGGCATGCAAAACAGCAAAATAATCCCCTTCTTTTGGTTCATAAACTGAACCCAGTGTCCCGCAGTCATTGTCTTCGCTTCCCGTGTAACTTTGATAGGAAGTGGCAACTTCCGCCAACTCGGGATAAAGCACTTCCCAGCCGGCAAAATTACCGTTTTCAAACCCTCCATTTGTCAATCCGCCGCTTGAAGGCCGCGGATTGTGTCGGCTTTGGATTACTTTCAGCAAAATTCTGGCAGACAGCGAATCAGTTTGGACGATGTTGCCGGTCTCAGGAGGAAGATGCCACTGCATCCCCAGGTAATAGACAGTTGAAGGAATAAGTTCAATAGGCAGCCAAACTCCTTCAACCAATTGACTGGCAGGAATATTTTCGGCAAAGGGATTCTCTATGCCGTCTAAAATGTTGTTTCCCTCTTCCGGGTCGGCCTGGCAAGGCTTATTGTCCGGGCATTGCCAACCTTCCGCCGAACCTTCGTCCATCCAGAAAGTAAAAGTCAAATATTGACTTAACTCCCCTTCTCCCTGGCCAGGTGTGCCGCAACTTGAATCTTCCTCTGCCTCGGATTCGGGGCATCCATACTCCCAATCATAGACATCAGCCAACTGGACGCTTGCCCAAGCGTCATTGTCCACATGCCAACTAACGGTTACCTCGCCAGAATCACCCGGTTTTATATCGCATTCTTGAAAAAAACTAGGTTCGTCAGATAAATCTCTTAAAGGAAAACCGCAAAGCCCGTTTTCGCACTGCAAATCAATTTTTAAATCCAAACTCCCCGCCTTCATTTTGTTGCCCGTGCTGGTTTCCGCATCTCCGAAATAAGCCGTTGTCGCGCCGATGACAAGCGCGGCTACGACTCCGATTACGCTTAAACTGGTTAAAATTTTTCTGCTCATAATCAAAAATTGGCTTCAAAAAAATTAGTAGTGAATGCACTGACCTCCTACGCACACTCCTGCGCCGTTGTCGCAAGGTCCGACAGAAGGTATATGAACGCATATATTTTCTTCAGAGCAGAGATCTATAGTGCATTCATTGTTATCAATGCAAGAAGAAGAATCTGGATAGGTGCACTGGTTAGAATTGCCTCCTCCGCCATTAGGGGCCGTACAAACTCCATTTAAACAGGTATATCCGCTACAGTTATCTATCATCATGCAATTTATAGAAGTGCAACTCGTTCCATCCTCTATGCTTGTTACCACGCATCCATTATCGTCAGCGGAAGTATTGCCCGGATTGCAATAAGCAGTCTTGCAACTGTCCATTGCCGAATAAATGCCGCAGAATCCGGTATCGGTATGGGTGCATTCGCCGCCGACGCATTTGTCATTAGTGCATAGATATCCGTCGTCACAATCAGAGTCTTGAGTGCATTCCGGCGCCTCCTGGCCCGCGCACTGACAACTGCCATCTACTAACTGGCACTTGTCCTCAATGGTATTAGGATTTCCATCGTCGCAAGGAACATTTACATTACATTGATGTTCGCATTCTCCTGTAGTTTCATTACAAGAATCCGTAGTGCAGAAATTGCCGTCATCGCAAGATTTCGGCGTCCCTACGCACTCTCCATTTAGACACATATCCTCTATGGTGCAAGGGTTTCCGTCATCGCAGGGAATGCCGCTGATAGAAGAATGAATACATTCACCGCTTTCACAAATATCATTTGTACAAGGGTTGTTATCGTTGCAGTCTGTATCCTGAACGCATTCAGGGTTATTTCCTCCGCCGGTTAAGTCAGAGCATTTGAAATCATTCATATGCCTGGCTTGAACCGCAGTAAAAGAAATGTCTCCTTCTAAACTGTCACTCTGGATAATGTTTGAAGCAGATATTGGAACTTCCCATTTTATACCGTAGCAAACGGTCGCCTCGCCGGGAACTGGACTGCCATTAGCAGAATCAGCCAATGGCCACAATCCCTCGCTTGCCGGCTGATAATCAACTAAAACGTCCTCTCCCGAATCTAACACATTGTCGCAATCGTCGTCCCTCCAGACAGTGAAGAAAAGATTGTCCTGCAATTCTCCCTCCCCCTCTCCGCAGGTAGCGTCAATTTTGCTTTCTGGATCGTCGCAACCGTTATCGTTGCTCGCCAAATTACTAATCTGAGCGCACAGCCAAGCGTCATTATTGATAATATGCAAACTAACCGTGTCTTCTCCGTTATCGCCGGGCTTCACGTCATCAAAGTTAAAGAACAAATCGTTTTGCCCCAAATCCTTTTCCTGCCAACTGCAATAGCATCGGTTGTCTTCGGAAACCTCCCCATCGCCGAATTGACCGTTGCCGCCAATATCCCAATAACAATTGCCATAGTGAGGGCTGTCAGAGTTTGTTACGCAAATGCATTCCGCACCGTTGTAATGGCAGGCGCTGTCAACCTTAAGGTTTAATTTTCCAACCGCAAATTTATTGCCAGCCGAGGTCTCCGTATCAGAAAAATAAGCAATGGTTCCGCCGGCAACAATCGCGGCTACAACTCCGATGATTGACAAATTGATTAAAATTTTCTTGCTCATATTTCAACTTATTATTTTTTTTCTTGTCCGACCTTTAAAAATTTTTTGGGATTAAACCCTTTAGCAGTTGCCCCAAATGGCCACAAGGAAGACCTTGAGGCAACCAAAAAGGATTCAAATTTAGAATTGCTTGTCAGGATTGTTCCTGCTCTGGACCGCCTCTGCGATTATGCTGGCTGTCATGCTATCAGTTTGGACGACATTTGGAGTGTCTCCGGGGAGTTTCCATTCAAACCCGACAAAATAAACTTTATTTGGGTCTAACTCGTCCGGAAGGACAATTCCATTCTTGAACTCATTTACAGGAATATCTTGGGCAATATAACTATCGTAAGTGCCTGCATCAAAGATATTGTTTCCTTCTTTAGGATCGGCCGTACATCCTCCCTGCTCATATTCGCATTGCCAGCCTTCAACGCTTCCCTCGTCCATCCAGGCGGTGAAAGTAAGGTACTGGCTCAATTCGCCCAGACCTTCTCCCGGATCGGTAGGATTATATTCGCAGGAAGTGTCCTCTACTGCCTCCGGCTCTGTGCAGTCATATTCATAATCTACAATGTCGTCTATTCTCAATCTTCCCCAGGATTTATTGTCTGAAATATGCCAACTAATGGTTACTTCCCCTGTGTCTCCGGGCTTAATGTCGCATTCGCTGAAATAGTGATCGCCTTGTCCTAAATCCTTAAATCCAACCTGGCAAGTACCCCCTTCGCAGCGGTAATCAATCTTCAAATCAATGCTTCCCGCGGTCAAAGTATTGCCGGTTGAGGTCTCGGTGTCTCCAAAATAAGCCATTGTCGCGC